>NZ_JARFPL010000096.1:0-398 GCF_029167205.1 Candidatus Methanocrinis alkalitolerans | reverse complement strand
GCCCCACATCGATGCCCGCCATCAACCCATCTTTCCAGGGAGGCTTCGGAGGATCGTCGATCTCCACTGAGAAGCAGGCAAACCATTTTCCGGTCGAAGATCTCCGAACGGTCAACCTCTTGATCTTCCCTTCGATGGGTCGGTGGAGCTTGATCTTGACATCTCCGATCTTGGAGAGACGCAGCTTCCCGGAAGACAGTCTGAATCCCAGCTGTGGATAGGTGAACGAATCGTACCATCCATTCCCCTTGAACCTGGGATACCCCGGGGCCTCTCCTGCTTTGACCCTTCGGAAGAACGCTTTAAAGGCCAGATCTACCCGTTCTTGGACGTTCTGGAGGGTCTGAGAGAATACCTCCTTCAGCTCTGGTTTGTTTTTCTTCCACTCTGGCAGCAAG
>NZ_JARFPL010000095.1:0-399 GCF_029167205.1 Candidatus Methanocrinis alkalitolerans | reverse complement strand
AGTATGAGACTCACTACTTGCTGCCAGAGTGGAAGAAAAACAAACCAGAACTGAAGGAGGTATTCTCTCAGACCCTCCAGAACGTCCAAGAACGGGTAGATCTGGCCTTTAAAGCGTTCTTCCGAAGAGTCAAAGCAGGAGAGGCCCCGGGGTATCCCAGGTTCAAGGGGAAAGGATGGTACGATTCGTTCACCTATCCACAGCTGGGATTCAGACTGTCTTTCGGGAAGCTCGACCTCTCCAAGATCGGAGATATCAAGATCAAGCTCCACCGACCCATCGAAGGCAAGATCAAGAGGTTAACCGTTCGGAGATCTTCGACCGGAAAATGGTTTGCCTGCTTCTCAGGGGAGATCGACGATCCTCCGAAGCCTCCCTGGAAAGATGGGTTGATGGCGG
>NZ_JARFPL010000094.1:0-448 GCF_029167205.1 Candidatus Methanocrinis alkalitolerans | reverse complement strand
TCCACATGGCATCAAGCTGAACACGAGTCAGAGGATAGTTAGCGAGAAGCAGCGACTCGATCTTTTCTACATGGTTTGATGCTTCGCGAAGCCAGCTCATGACGGTCTCCTCTTTGATTCCCTTGATAGAGGCGGGGTGCAGGGGTAGAGAAAACCCCGGTCTTCGGGCCGGGGATGAATCGTACCCCGCCTTAAGCTATGAATCTTTAAATACCATAACAGCATAAGTGAGTATAATGCTTAAGGCCTTCAAATATAGGATCTATCCGACAAAAGCACAGCGGTCTAAGATGGAACAGACCTTGGAGCTGTGTAGATGGGCCTATAACGAGACTTTGGCATATCGAAAAAACTCTTTCGAACAAGAAGGCAAATCCATATCTAAGTATGAGACTCATAACTTGCTGCCAGAGTGGAAGAAAAACAAACCAGAACTAAAAGGAGGTAT
>NZ_JARFPL010000011.1:0-74803 GCF_029167205.1 Candidatus Methanocrinis alkalitolerans | reverse complement strand
AACGTGCAGGATCCCAAAAAGACCTCAGACCGCGACCCTTCTGCCGGAGTTGCGCGAATTACGGGCAGACTCCGCGGACGGGCGAACTCCTCCAATACAAGCCCGGTATTTAAACGTTGTGGAAGGGGGGGGGCGACTTGATGAGATGTCCAGAACCTTCGCGTTGATTATTAATACCAACAGAGAGATTAGACGAGGGCAAAAGGGCGAAGATGCACATTCATAAGGTTTTCGGAGGTATTTTATGAATTCCACCTTAACGGAGAAGATTTTGAGGGATCACCTCGTCGACGGGAGTTACGAGCCGGGAAAGGAGATTGGAATACGGATAGATCAGACCCTGACCCAGGACGCCACGGGGACGATGGCATACCTCCAGTTCGAGTCGATGGGTCTCTCCAAGATAGAGACGGAGATATCTGTATCCTACGTGGACCACAACACAGTCCAGGTGGGGTTTGAGAATGCCGATGACCACCGATATCTCCAGACGATCGCCGAAAAGTACGGGATCCACTTCTCAAGGCCCGGTAACGGCATCTGCCACCAGGTCCACCTGGAAAGGTTCGGCCGACCCGGAAGAACCCTCCTGGGCTCCGATAGTCACACCCCCACCTGCGGCGGCCTGGGAATGATAGCCATAGGAGCCGGGGGGCTCGACGTCGCGGTGGCCATGGGCGGCGGCCCTTACTACCTCACCTGCCCAAAGGTGATCAGAGTCAACCTTGAGGGAGAGCTCCCCGATTGGGTAACGGCGAAAGACGTGATCCTGAAGGTCCTCGAAGAGCTGACCACCAAGGGGAACGTGGGGTGCGTCTGCGAGTACGGTGGCGAGGGCGCTCGCTCCCTCACCGTTCCAGAGAGGGCCACCATCACCAACATGGGAGCCGAGACGGGGGTAACGACGTCCCTATTTCCCAGCGACGACGAGACCCGAAAGTTCCTCGCCGCCCAGGGGAGGGCGGATCAGTGGATCCCACTGGAGGGGGACGAAGACGCCGAGTACCATCGGGTCCTGGATATCGACCTATCGGATCTGGAACCGCTGATGGCGGCGCCCTCCAGCCCGGGCAATATCGTACCCGTCAGGGACCTTTCGGGGACGGCCGTCGACCAGGTGATGATCGGATCGTGCACCAACTCCTCCTACGTGGACCTGATGACGGTGGCGGAGATGGTGAAGGAACGCCGCCTCGTCCCCGGGGTCTCCCTGGGGGTGGCCCCAGGATCAAGACAGGTCCTGCAGATGATAGCCGAGAACGGCGGCCTCGGCCACCTCCTCACCTTCGGCGCGAGGCTGCTGGAGTCGGCCTGCGGCTTTTGCATAGGAAACAGCGTCTCCCCCGGGACCGACTCCGTCTCCATCAGGACCAGCAACCGCAACTTCAAGGGAAGATCTGGGACCCCCAGCGCCCACGTATACCTGGCAAGCCCCGTGGTGGCGGCGGCGGCGGCCCTGAAGGGGGAGATCGTCGACCCCAGAGATCTGGGCCAGGATTTTCCCAGGATAAGGATGCCTGAGAGGTTCAAGATCGACGATAGCATGATCATTCAGCCCCCGCCGGCGGCGGAACGGGATAGGGTATCGATCTATCGCGGCCCGAACATCGGGGCACCTCCCACCAACGACCCCATGCCCGAAGATCTCCGAGGAAAGATCACCATCAAGGTGGAGGATTACATAACCACCGACCACATCATGCCCGCCGGATCCCGGCTAAAGTACAGGTCCAACGTCCCCAGGTACTCGGAGTTCGTCTTTGAGCCCCTGGACCCAATGTTCAGCAAAAGAGCAGCAAGCGACAGGGATAGGGGGATCCACAACATCATCGCCGCCGGGGTCAGCTACGGCCAGGGGTCTTCGAGGGAGCACGCTGCGCTATGTCCCATGTACCTGGGGGTCAAGGCTGTGATGGCGAAGTCGGTGGAGAGGATCCACGCCGCGAACCTTGTAAACTTCGGGATCGTCCCCTTCACCTTCGTTTCCGAATCCGATTATACCTCCCTTAAAGAGGGTGACGAGATGGAGATCCCCCGCATCAGAGCTGCCATAGCCAGGGGCGACGAGGTGATCGAAGCCTTCGACAAAACCGGTGGACGGAGGATCCTTTTGAAGACGGAACTGAGCCGGCGCCAGCGGGAGATCGTCATCGCCGGAGGGCTGCTCCCTCATACAGTCATGAAAAATAGGTGAGATGGATCCGGCCTGTGCGGTTCACAGGCCGAAATTTTTCTTAACATCTTGGATCAAATGCTCCCTATTCTTATCCACAAGTCTCAGGGCGGTCTGATCTCCCTCCTCAAAGGAGGACTCCTCTATCGGCATGGGCGATATGTAGCGCCACGTGAAAATTGAGGCAAAATCGTATCTGGGGTTCGTCGTGCTGGCGGCCCGCGCCGTTCCGTCGCCAAAGGTCGATTTGGATATATCGAAGGGGAAGTTATTCCTCCAGAAGGACATGGTATTCTCAATGTCCACCATCTGTCCTGCCAGAACCGGTGCCATCGGGGCCCTTTCGGGTTTTGATATATAAGAGGCCCAGTACATCTCGGCGTAATCTTCGAACCGAGAGTCGTCCATGGAACCTCTTACCGGACTCTCTCCCAGGATGAACGTCTCCTGGGACGAAGTATAGCCGGCTGCCGCAGCAGTGCCCATGAGGCAGACCAGCATGATCATAGCTGTACATTTCAAGATCGGTCACCACCTACCTTTAATAAAATCGCGATGCGACACACTCTGATCAGTACCAACCTATTTATGCCTTATCTGCAGTGAGGTGGGGCCATGCCGGATTGCTTTGAAATTCTGAACAAAGATCTGGCAGGTCGTATCGGCAGGCTTCGGACACCCCACGGCGCCGTCGAGACCCCTGCGCTGATGCCCGTGGTCAACCCCCACCTCAGGCTGATCGAACCTGCTGATCTACAGAGGATGGGCGCCGAGATGCTGATCACCAACAGCTACATAATCAGCCAGGACCCGGAGCTTAAAGAGTTCGCCGAAGATCACGGGGTCCACCGGCTTCTGGGGTTTGATGGGCCGATCATGACCGACTCGGGGGCGTTTCAGCTCTCAGTATACGGAGATATCGATGTTCAACCCCTGGAGATCCTCGAGTTTCAAAGGTCGATAGGCTCCGACATCTCCGTCCCCCTGGACATACCGACACCGCCGGACGTCTCCAGGACGAGGGCCGAGGCGGAGCTGGCGGAGACTGAACAAAGGCTCACCGAGGCGCGGGATCACTGGGACGATGGAGGCCCCCTCCTGGCAGGGCCCATCCAGGGGTCGAAGTATCCAGAACTCAGGTTCGCAGCGGCCCGAAGGGTCAGAGAGTTGGGCTTTGACCTCTGCCCCATCGGGGCGGTCGTCCCCCTGATGGAGGCCTACAGGTACAGCGACCTCGTAGACGTCGTCGCCGCCTCCAAGAAGGGGCTGGGGCCGGCAGCCCCGGTCCATCTATTCGGCGCGGGCCACCCCATGATGTTCGCCCTCGCCGCCGCCCTGGGCTGCGACCTCTTCGACTCCGCCGCCTACGCCCTCTACGCCCGAGATGATCGCTACCTCACCGCCAGGGGTACCCTCCACCTGGAAGATCTGAGATACCTCCCATGCTGCTGCGAAGTCTGCAAAGACCGGTCGCCGGAGGATCTCTCCAAGGACCCTGATAAGATGGAGCTTCTCGCCCGCCACAACATCGCGGTCTCCCTGGCGGAGATGCGGGAGGTGAGACAGTCCATCTGGGAGGGGTCTTTATGGGAGCTGGTGGAGAGGAGGTGCAGGTCTCATCCGAGGATCTTAGACGGCCTGCGGGCCCTCGCCTCCCACGCCAAATGGATCGAGGAACTCGACCCCGTCTCCAGATCGACCTGCTTCTACCTGGGGCCGGAGTCGGCGGTGAGGCCGGAGGTCTTGAGGTACAGCACGCGGATCGAGAGGATAGAGCTCTCAGGGAGGGTTCTGGTCGCAGAACCCGGGGTCGATGAGGAGGGGTACGACCAAGTCCTCTGGTTTTCGCCGCCCTTCGGACCATACCCCAAGGAGCTCGCGGAGACCGCTCCCCTCAACTCCGAGGTTCCGAAAGCCTCCGACGAGGCGGGGCTCTTCGAAGCCCACGCGAACCTCAGGAGGCTGATGGAGGCGAACCCCGCCGCCACCTTCGAGCTGAGGCTGGAAGATCCCCCCGGCTGGGGAGAAGGAACCGAGAAGGTGAAGAGATGACTAGACGCTTTGAGGTGACTATCCGGGACGGTCCCGCCAGGATCGGACGGCTCCGGATCGACGGGACGGTGGAGACTCCGGCGATCTTATCCGGCGGCGAGATCCGGTCCACGGGACCGATCTGGAACTTCCCGACGGTCGAAGACGCTCTGAAGGAGGGCTTTGAACTTTCGAAGAAGACCGGAAAGATCTTCATCGGCCCCCACGTCGCCGCCCCCCTTCACACCGAGCCCCCCTTCGAGGTGGCTCATATACCGACGGACGGCCCCTCCGGAGCGGTCGTCCACCCCCTGGCGAGGGACCGTCCCCCGGCATCCGACGTCTACATCATCGGTGCAGCGGGGTCCCTGCGAAATCCGAGGGAGCTATTGGCCGCCGTGATCGATATCCGAGAGAAGACCCCCTCTGACTCGGCCCTATACGCCCCGGCCCTCGCCACCCCATCAAACCTCGCCCTTCTGACGTATCTGGGGGTCGACCTGGTGGACGAAACGAGGGTCACCGTAGACGGCCTCCTGGGAAGGTACCACCTCCGCGACGGCGCCTGGCCCCTGAAGGAGCTGAAGGACCTCCCATGTCGCTGCGGCTTCTGCGAAGCCATGGAAAAGACTGGGGCAGACCCAGAGCTCGTCGCCCGCCACAACCTCCTGAAGCTGGAGGAGGAGCTGCTCATCTGTCGGGAGATGATCAGGAAGGGGACGATCCGCGAATATCTTGAGAGGCAGGCGAGGGTGGCTCCAGAGCAGACGGTGGCGCTGAGGCTCCTGGACCAGGAGCACCGTTACCTGGAGCGGAGGACCCCGGTATACAGGAAGAGCGTAATGTACGCCAACTCCGCCGAGTCCCTCCACCGGGTGGAGGTGACGAGGTTCGCCGAGAGGGTCCTGGAGAGGTACAGGGCACCCCCTGGCGACGTCCTCCTCCTCCTGCCGTGCTCTGCGAGGAAGCCCTACTCAACGTCGCGGTCTCACCGGCTCTTCGCGACCGCCCTCGGGACCACAAGGCGGAGGATCAAAGAGCTTATCCTGACGTCCCCCCTCGCCCTCGTCCCCAGAGAGCTGGAGGAGGTCTATCCCGCCGCCAGCTACGATGTCCCCGTCACCGGGAGGTGGGACCTGGAAGAGAGGAGGTGGCTGACCCTCTGCCTCGACGGATACCTGGAGAAGAACCCATCGGCCACCATCATCGCCCACATCGACGGGGAGCTGAGAGAGGAGGTGGAGGGACACGGGATCGAAGCCGTCTACACCGGCGGAGGAACGACCGATGAGGCCTTGAAGAGGCTCTCGGAGGCGGCGGCAGAGGCGACGGCAGGCGCAAGAGTCCTGGAGGGGTTCATGGTCCAGCGGTTCTCTGCCCTCGCCGACTACCAGTTCGGCCGGGGCTCCGCCGCCGACCTCATGGCCGGCGAGGTGAGGGTGAAGGGAAGAGAGCTACAGTCCTCTGAGAAGAAGAGCCTCGGATCCATCACCCCCCAGGGGACGATCGCCCTCTCCCTCGAAGGGGCGAAGAGGCTTCTATCCCGGGGCGGGTACGTCGTCGAGATCGGCGACTTCGTCCCAAGGGGCGACGTCCTCGCCCCCGGCGTCACATCCGCCGACGACCAGATCAGGCCGGGAGACGAGGTGATGGTGGTGGGGGAGGCGGCCTTCGGCGTCGGGAGGGCGAAGATGAGCGGCTGGGAGATGGTGGAGTCTACGAGGGGGATCGCAGTGGAGCTGCGACAGGTAGAGGAGGTCTGAGGGATGGGTCGGGGAGAGGATGGACGGCCGGAAGAGGAGAGGGCAGCGGGGACGAGGGAGCTCACCGACGCCGAGAAGGCCGACTACTTCCGGAGGTGCTACACCTCAGCGGACGGCCTCTGGTTCATGAAGGTCGAGGAGATCCAGGGCTTTGAGGAGGCGCTGGAGATCGACCGCCAGGTCTGGTCGGTCCTCCCCAAGATCCAGGCCCGGACCCTCCGGGAGATCCTGGGAGCCGGGAAGGGGATCGGAGGGCTCGCTGAATGCGTAGCAGCCAAGCACTCTGCCGAGGGGTTCGGCTTCGAGGTGGAGGCGGAGGAGGACGGCCGGCTCATACTCACGATATCAAGATGCCCCTGGCGGGACCTTATGACGAAGTCCGGACGGGTCCACCTTTCGGAGAGGGTGGGGTCTGTCATCTGCAACGCCGAGTACTCCGCCTGGGCGGAGGAGTTCTCCGAGGAAGAGAGGAAGATATCCTTCTTCCTTAAGTCCCGGATCTGCCGGGGAGACGAGGTCTGCACCTTCGTCTTTGAGGGATGAAGGAGGATCTTAAAACTCAGATCGACCTCACCCATCCCTGGCCCATATCGACGATCGGCCTCACCTCCTCGACCTCGAAGGTGACGGAGGCGCGTAGCATCCCCGCCGCCGCCTCCCCTATGGCCTTGGAGATCTCCCTTCTCATGGCGTCGATAGCCTCCCCGGAGGTCTCGCAGCTTCTCATCCTCATGTAGACCCGGACCCCCTTCCAGTCGAAGATCCCCTCGCCGGGGAGCATGATCATGTAGACGGCGTGGGGGTTCTCCCGGAGGTTCGCCAGGGTCCTGTTCTCCGCCAGGGCCATGACGACCGTCTTCTCGTCGACCATCCGGGGCGAGCCCATCGGCGCCACGTCGACCTTGCCGTCCCTGTCGGCGGTGCTGAGGGTTCCGATCCGGGGCTGCCGGTTGAAGTACTCCATCAAATTCGCAGGCATTTTGAATCACCTTCTCTGGAATTTTTTGCTTCTCAGGTTATATTTCTGCCGATATCTCAGGCCCTCGCCGCCCTCGCAAGCGGGAAGCCGTCAGCGTTTCCCCCGCCCGGTATGGGGCGAGGTCCGTCGCAGACGCCGTCTCCATCGGCGTCATCGCAGTCGCCGGTCCCGTAGTAATTGCCCCGGGACCCGTCGTCCCACCGGTTATCTGCCTCGTCCCTCGCCGCCTCGATGTTCTTTGAGAGGTCGTTTGCGATGATGGTGTTGCCGCTGGAATGGGCGTCGAGGAAGAGGCCGAGGAGGCTATCGACGATCTCGTTTTCTGTGATGAGGTTTTGGCCAGCGGCCAAAAGGACGATTCCGGTCTCAGACGACCTCACCCGGTTCTGGAGGATCTGGTTCTCGTCTGACCCCCCAGATATGTTGATCCCCTCGGTGCTGTTGGTGACGTTGTTTCTCGCGAAGACGTTCCTTTCGCTCGACTCCGCCAGAGCCAAGCCCACGCGGTTATCGTTGAGGGTGTTGTTGTACGCCGAGGCACCGACGGTGGACCAGAGGCGGATCCCGGCCTTCTCCCCCTCGGCTATGGTGTTGTTCTTCACCTTCGTGAAGTTCGACCTGTCCAGGCATATCCCGTCGTCGTTCTTGGTGACGTTGTTCAGGTCGATGGTGTTGTTGCTGCTCTCCTCGAGGTTTATCCCCTTGCCGTGATTCTCTGTGATGTTGTTGTCTATTATGTTGTTCTTCCAGGTCTTGGAGAGGTGGACTCCGTCTCTGCCGTTTCCCTGGATCCGGTTTCCTATGATCAGGTTCTCGTAGGACTCCTCGGCGCCGCAGGGGGGATCGCTACAATACTCCCAGAAGATGCTCCGGAGGCTGATCCCGGCGTCTCTGTTGAAGGAGATGACGTTGTTTGCGACGAGGTTCATCGACCCCACCAGGGAGATCCCCTTACCGTTCCCCTCGAACTCGCTCTCGATGCCGTTTCTTGATATGACGTTCTCGGTGATGAAGGTGTAGTTGCAGTTGACCGCCCAGATCCCATCGTTGACGCTCTCCCGGATCTCGTTCTCGTTGATGGCGTTGGAGTCGCTTCTCTGGAGGGAGATCCCCCAGTCGTTGGAGAGGAGGCCGTTTCCTTCGATGTTGTTGTTGTGAGAGTTGAAGAGGATCATCCCGTAGCCGTAGGGGACGCCCTTTATGGTATTGTTCAGGATCTGGTTGTTGCTGCTGTTCAATAGGCCGATGGCGGATAGGTCGTTACCTTCGAAGGTGTTGTTGGCGATCTTGTTGAAGTCGGAGTAGACCCTCATCCCGGCGTGGCCTATGACGTCGTAATGCTCGCCGGTGTCGTAGGGCTTCTGCCAGGTGGCTCCGGTGATGACGAAGCCTTCGACGGTGACAAAGTCGGCCCTGATGGCCACGGCCGTCCCGCCGCTCATCTCCACCATCTTCGTCAGTCCAGGGTAGGTCCTCTCGATCTCAGCGGTGGAGCTTCCAGCCCTGAGGACCGGCCTTCCGCCGCCGGTGTCGATGCCCCGGAGGGTGAGAAAGGGGGTGGTTATATTCAGGTTCACCAGGTACTCGCCGCTTGCGACTTCGATCACGTCTCCAGAGTTTGCAAAGCTCAGGGCCGCTTCAATCCTACGGAAGTCGGAGCCGTCCCCCCCCACGGTGATCGTAGCCCCCTGGGATAAGAAGGATGATGCAACGAATATGATAATCCATTTGATCATTAAACGGGTCATGGTGCTCCACCGGATAACTGGATATATCTTAACTGGATAGCCCTTCGGGATAAATAGAATTTGGGCGTCGGCATTTACCTTCCCGCAGACCTCGTCCCTAAGTAGGCGATGGCGGCCAATAACAGGACGAGGAGGGCGGCGAGCCCAGCGTTCAGGAGGGACGAGGACCCATCTTGGGCGGGTCGATCGGAATCTTGATTGTGGCCGTAGAGGTTGAAGCCATGGGATCTTCCCACCACCTCCCCGGAGACTACCTCCAGGTCCACCAGGTCCCTCTCCCCCCCGGCGTAGATCCTCAACACCGTCAGCTTCAGACCCTCCCCCCTGGCGTCGTAGGAGAAGCTCTCCCCCGTCGCAAGGACCGAGGATCTGAGGGGTCCGTGCTCGTCCCGGAGCTCCAGCCATACGACCCCCGCCCCCGGCTCCACGTCCATCACCACCACCGTCAGGTTATCCGCGAAGGTGATCGTCTCTCGCGTCGACATGAAGACTTCGGCTCCGCCTGCTGTATGCATAATTAGTAGAACTGATACCAGGAGATACGCTATGCGGCTCATATCGACTTATCCCAATTGTTGAACATCATCCTCGAGGCGGATATCCTCGGTCCCCGGGAATATCCCGAAGAGAGGTTCGTGGTTCGTTTAAGTCGGGAAAGGATTTATTAGTTATTAATCCCATCTGGTTAATACAAATATCGTAAAACGTAACATTGGTGAGACTTATGGCAGAGGATGTAGGCATTCTTGTTCTCGGACACGGCAGCAGCAAGCCGTACAACAAAGAGATGGTGGAGAAGTGCGCCGAGCTCATCGGCAGGAGCCACGACGGCCCCGTGAAGATAGCATTTCTGAATATGGACGAGCCGAATATCGCGGCGGGGCTCGAAAGCTTTGCGGGGTCGGGGGTGAAGACGATCGTCGCCCTGCCAATCTTCCTCGCCCACGGCGTCCACACCCTGGAGGACATCCCCACCGAGCTATCCGTCGACCCAACCCTCAGGAGGGGAAGCTGCAAGCTGAACGGATCCGAGGTGGAGATCAGGTGCGCAGAGCCCCTGGGCGTCGACGATTCCATCGCCGCCCTGGCCTACCGGAGAGCGAGCGAAGCCCTCCGGTAGACGGAAAGGTGGCGGTCCTCGACACCATCCACGGCGCGGGGCTGATCGCAGAGCGGATGAGGGATAGGGGGATAGACGCCGCCGCCCTGGAGGTCTACCACAGCTCTCCGAAGGTCTCGTCCTTCGACCTCGTCGTCGCTCCCGTCCACCTCTCTCCCAAAAACCCGGCCATGGCGGAGGCGAGGCGGCTCGGAAAACGGGTGGTCACCCACCATCGGGCCGTCGGCGACCTCCTGGCCAAAGGGAGGGATCGTCGGCACTTCGAGGTGACGGGGACGGTGGGAAAGACGACCACCGCCCTCATCCTGGCCCGGATCCTCTCCGCCAGGGGGACTGTCGCATCCCACACCACTCGGGGGATAGAGATCTGGAGAAAGGGCGATAGCGAGGCGGTGAGGTCGGGGCTCAGCATCGCCCCCGCCAACGTGATCCTCGCTCACGCCGCCGCCGATGAGGCGAAGGCCGATCATCTCGTATCCGAGGTCTCCCTGGGAGGGACGGGGGTCGCCGACTATGGGGTTCTGACGAGCTTCGTCGGCGACTACAGAATAGCTGGAGGCACCCTCTGGGCGAGCACCGCCAAGCTCCAGATGGTCTCCCTCTCAAGACCGGGATCGAAGCTCATCGCTGGCGAGGATGTCAGGATCTCCGCCGACGTCACCTTCGGGGCGGGGGCAAGGGGGCAGGTCTCGTCCACGGACCGGGAGTTGAAGGCGGAGGGCGTCGGGGCGCCCCTCCGCCTCGGAGAGGGGTTCGATCCTGAGAGCTACTATTCTGCCATATCTGCAGCCACGGCTGCGGCCATGGCGGCAGGCTTCGACCTTGAGGAGGCCGCCGCCGCCCTGGAGGGTTTCGAGGGGCTGGGGGGGAGGATGAAGGAGACGAAAAGTGACGGATTTACGGTCCTGGACAACTCCAACTCCGGCCTTCGGGCCTCGGGGGTGGAGGCCGCCCTCGACCGGGCCGGAGGCGGCGGAAGCGTCGCCCTCATCGTCGGCGAGGAGGCGGAGACGGTCTGCGAGGGGATGGACATCTCGGCCCTCGTGGAGATCCTATCCCGCCGCCGCCGGGAGATCGACCTTCTGATCCTGGTGGGGGTGAGGCTGAAGCCCTTCGCGAAAAGCTTATCAGCCGGCTATGCCCCGGACCTCGACTCCGGCCTCGCCGGGGCGAAGGCTGCCCTGAAGAGGGGAGACAGTATAATTTCATGTGTTAAATGTTTCAGGTGATTTTCATGATGGCAAAGGAAGTTCAGATACTCCATCCGAGGCCGAGCTCCATCGTTGCGGCCCTCTACACCTTAAGAGACCTGGGGGTCGACGTCGTCATAATGCACGGGCCCAGCGGCTGCTGCTTCAAGCACGCCCGCCTCCTGGAGGAGGACGGCGTCAGGACCCTCACCACCGCCCTCGACGAGGCGGGGTTCGTCTTCGGAGGTCAGGAGCAGCTGACGAGGCTTCTACAGAGGGCCTCCGAGCTCTTCGACCCGAAGCTTGTAGGGGTGGTGGGGACCTGCAGCAGCATGATCATCGGCGAAGACCTACACCAGGCCGTCGTCGACGCCGACCTCGACGTCCCCGTCCTGGAGGTGGAGGTTCACGCTGGGTACCGGGACAACACCCGCGGGGTGATCATCACTCTGGAGGCGGCCCTGGATAAGGGGATCATCGACCAGGAGGAGTTCGACCGGCAGAAGTTCCTCCTGGAGAAGGCGACGGAGGTCGAGAAGCTCCATGGAGCCGCCAGCTCTGAGTACCTAGCTCCCGAGAGGGGTGATATCAAGTACAAGGTCGCGGAGAGGCTCCTCACCCTCTTGAAGGAGGGAAAACGGGGGATAAACGTCCTGAACGCCAAGAAGGAGACCGCCTACATCTTCGCCGAGATCAACGCCTCCGTCGCCCAGGTGGCAAAGGCCCGGGGAGCCGAGGTAACGACCCTTGCAAACCTTGCCGGGGATAAGGGGCTCGCGAAGGTGAGGAGGGATGCGAAGAACATACTTTCGGGGCTTGAGGAGAGGGGGGTTTATATCGACCGGATCACCGGGGGCCTCGACGAGTACCCCATCGCCGGCGAGGTGGTGGCAGAAGAGATCGCCGACGACGGCGACTACGACTTCGCCGTCATCTCGGGAGTACCCCACGCCATACCCATCGACGCCCTAGAAGGGCTGGAGATCTTCTCCATCACCAACGGACCCCGTCAAGTCCGACCCCTCCGGGAGCTGGGCCACCATCACGTGGTCGTGGAGATCGACCTCCACCCCAAGACGATGGGGGTCAAAAACATCGTAGAGTCGGAGTTTGGAGCCACCCTCCGGGGTCTCCACGAGGTGGGGTGACTACTCCGCTCCCCAATACCTATAAAAAAATGTCCAGAAAGGGTGTGGGGGATATGCCCCCATCTCGATTTCATCCTCAGAAAGCCTTTGGAAGCTCTGTGAGGAAGACGTATATTATGAACCCCAGCATCCCGATCAGGGCTATACCGAGGATGGATATCTTGGAGATCGTCTTGAACTCTTCGCGGGTCGGCTTCCTCGCCAGCTTGAGGACCCTGAGGTAGTCCTTGTAGTTGAACTTCGGGGCGCCGATCTTCACGTTCATATCGGCGAGCTTCTCGGCCAGCTCCCCTTTGTGGCCGTTGACGTTGTTCTTACGGGTCTTAGCCTTCTCGTCTGACATTCAGGTGGCGAAGGGGGCTTCATGGTGAAAAAGATTTCGATCATCCGCCTGCTCGATTCCCCCAGCCCCCACCAGAAGAGGAGGAGGAGGGGGAGGAGGAGGAGGGGGAGAATGGGTGGGCCTGAAGAAGGACCTCCGTTCGGCACCCAGACCCCCACACGCCGAAAAGGTTTTTAACCGACCGGATACAGCTAGAAAGGACAGCTTAGGCTATCTTGATAGGGGTTTAGTGATCTGCCATGGACTGGAGCGTTCTTTTCGTCATAGTGCCCGTCGTCGTCCTCTTCCTCTACGGCATCGAACGGTTCTCCGAAGAGGTCCGCCAGGCGGCAGGGGAGCGCTTCTGGACCCTTCTTCAGAACGCGACGAAGACTCCCCTCCGGGGGGCCCTGGCGGGGGCGGGGGTCTCCGCCATAACCCAGTCGAGCACCGCCACCACCGTCATCGCCGTGGGGCTCGTGAACGCCGGAGCCATCTCCTTTTTGGGGTCGATCGGCCTCGTCATCGGAGCCAACATAGGAACGACGATCACAGCCCAGCTCGTCGCCTTCAATCTGACCGCCTTCGCCCCCGTCTTCGTCGTCGGCGGGTTTCTTCTGAGCCTGATCCGGGGGCCTTACAGGGTCTTCGGAAAGCCGATCTTCTACTTCGGCCTCGTCTTCTTCTGCCTCAACCTCATCTCCGCGGAGATCGCCCCCCTCCAGGGGGACCCGGAGATCATCGCCATCCTATCCATGGCCGAGGACGTCCTAATCGGCATCGTGATAGGCTTCGTCATCTCCAACATATTCCAGTCGAGCTCGGTGACCGCGGGGCTAGTCGTCGTCATGGCCCAGAGCGGGCTTCTGACGCCGGCGGAGGCGATCCCCATCATCCTGGGGGCGAACATCGGGACGACGACGACGGTCCTGGTGGTGGCCCTCCGGATGAACGCCGCCGCCAAGAGGACGGCCGTAGCTCAGTTCCTCTTCAACCTCCTGGGGGTGCTCCTGATCCTGCCCCTCCTGGGACCCTTCTCATCCCTCATCGAGACGATCGGAGGAAGCTCCGCCCAGCAGGTGGCTAACGCCCATATGATCTTCAACCTCTCCGCAGCCTTCGTCTTCCTCGCCGCCATCAGGCCCTTCGGGAGCCTCGTCATGAGGATCGTCCCCGAGAAGGACCCCGAGGTCGTCTTCGTCCCCCGACACCTGACCACGCCCCTCCCGGAGGATGCCTCCGCCGCGACGAGGCAGGTCGAAGAGGAGATAGTCCACATGCTGGAGGTATCTGAGGAGATATTCGAGAAGAGCCTGGAGGTGGGGGCGGGAAAGACGGAGGTCTGCGGCCGGATCAAGCACCTCCGGGATTACGTAGAATATCTCAACCACCAGGTGATCGATGCCATCATCGCCCTCTCTGATCGGGATATATCCTTGGAGGATGCGGCCCGGATCTCGATCCTCGCTCGGGTCAGCGACCTTGCGACCTCGATGGCAGGCCAGACCGTCGGGATGGCGAAGAAGTTTGAGTATATGAAAGAGAAGAAGATGCTGCCGTCTTTCGAATCCTTCGCCGACCTCCAGGAGATGGCATCCCCCTGCAGGGAGAACCTCGACCATCTGGTGACGACCTTCCCCAATATCCCGGATGAGGTCGACAGGATCATGCGTTACAACGATGAGAAGCTCCGACAGCTCTTGAACTGGTACTATAAGACCCACGTTCGGAAGGTGGCGGGGAAGATGAGCGCCTCGGATAGGATGTTTTCTGAGATGATCTTTTCCATAGAGAGAATAGGCGCCATCATCCGGGAGCTGCGGAAGACGACGATCTCCATGAACATACCCGCGTCACCCTCCCGGATACCCGACCTCATCAGCCAACCGGACAGCGACGAAGTCGGAGAAGAGGAACCGTAGATGGATATGGATCCTTAGACGGATATCGCGACGGGTCCGCCTATATCAGCCGGGAGACCATCGCCTCCGCCAGATCTCTCGTCGAATATCTTCCGCCGAGGTCAGGGGTCTTGATCCCCCGGGAGAGGGTCCAATCCACCGCCTCCTCGACCATCCTCGCCTTATCTACCTCCCCGAACCACTCCAGCATCATCGCCGCGGACCTGACGGCTCCGACGGGGTTAGCGATCCCCTTCCCGGCGATGTCGGGGGCGGAGCCGTGGATCGGCTCGAAGAGGGCGTATCTGTCGCCGAGGTTGGCGCTGGGGCAGAGGCCAAGCCCCCCGATCACCCCCGCCGCCACGTCGCTTAAGATGTCTCCGAAGAGGTTCGTCGTAACGATGACGTCGAACCTTTTGGGGTTTATGACCAGGTTGTAGCCGGCGGAGTCGACGAGCATATCGTCGAAGGGGACCTCCCACCTTTGGGCCGTCTGCGCACATATCCGCAAAAAGAGGTTGTCGCTCTTCAGGACGTTGGACTTGTGGACGATCGTCAGCCTCTCCCTCTTCGAGGCGATGGCGCAGGCTCTCTCGGCTATCCGGAGGGAACCCCTCTGAGTTATCACCCTCAGCGTCGTCGCCTCCTCCTCGTCGAGCTTCTCAACCCCGGAGTAAAGCCCCTCGGTATTCTCCCTCACGATGACGAGGTCGATCCCCTCCGCCGAAAACGGCCTGATGTTGGCGTAGAGGTCAAGCCCCTTCCTCAGGGCGAGGAGGACGCTTCTGTACTCGGGGTCAGGAGGCGTCGTGATGGCGCCGAAGAGGACGCAACTGCAGCTCTTTATGAGGTCGAGGTCCTCTTCGGCCATCGCCTTGCCCGTCCTCTTCCAACGGCGGTACCCGAGCTCCACGGGGACCAACTCGATCTCAGCGCCCACAGCCTCCAGGACGGCCAGAGCCGCTTCGATGACCTCCGGCCCGACGCCGTCGCCCTCGACGAGAGCTACCCTCTTTTTAGCTCCTCTGAAAGACACCTTATAGCCTCCGCGATCTTCGGCGCTCCATCGCCCCAGTGGACGACGACGCCCAGATGGCCCCCAGACCTCGTGATCCCCCGCCGCTCGGACTGGCAGCACCGGGTGATGAAGGGGCCCTCCGGAGCCAAGAGGTCGTTTGATAGGGGGCAGGTGTTAAGGAACCTGAAATCCTTTCCAGGGTACATATCCCTGAAGACCTCCCTGGAGACCTCACAGCCGACGATGAGTGGGTCGTCGACGTCGACCCGATCCCTGTCCAGGGACCTGCCGAGGCCCGATGCGGTGCAGGGGAAGTAGACCCCCACCCCCTCGAAGCGGCGGAGGTCCAGGATTCTATTCTTGAACTTCAGGGTGAGATCCCCCAGGACCCCGGCGCCGTCCAGGTTCTCGATGACGCTGACGAGCCATGACGGGCGGGGGGGGACGACGTCGAGGATCTCGATCTCGGTTATGGCGGAGAGGTCCGGCTGGTGGACGAAGGTGATGTGCTCGTCAGAGCCTCTATAGATCACTGTATTCACGCCGCCATGACATAAGCTGGCCGCAAGCTCTATCAGCTTCGTCCTGTTCCTGGTGTCGACCTTCTCGGGATATTCTACGACCTCGTCGCCGCCAGCGATCGGCTCCATCGACTTCACCGGTCGCATGAACCCCTTCCCCTCCTCCGCTTCCACCTGGTAGATGGCGATCTCGTCCCCAAAATGGATCAGGTATTTTGTGGAGAAGTATATGGGGTCGCCGGGCCTCGCCTCGGTGGCAGCTCCGACGTACTTGTAATCCTCAGGGAATATCAAGCCGCTCCTTCCTTCTCTCCTTCCCTCTCCTTTCTCCGGTGGAGGACGAGCCCCCCGTCCTGGAGGATCTCCAGGAGGAAGCCGGGGAGCCTCGTCCCTCGAAAGGTCACCCCCCCCACGGTAACCGTCCCGTCTTCCAGGTCCACCTCCACCACGTCTCCCTTCCGGCAAGAGACGTCCGCCTCCACCACCGGCAGGCCTACGTTGATGGCGTTTCTGTAGAAGATCCGCGCAAAAGATCGGGCGACGACGCAGGCGACCCCCGCCTCCCGGAGGGCGAGAGGCGCCTGCTCCCGAGAGGAGCCGCAGCCGAAGTTCTTCCCGGCGACGATGACGTCCCCGGGCCTCACATTTCTCGCAAAATCGGGGTCGATCCCCTCCATGGCGTGGCAGGCCAGCTCCCTGATATCCTTGGTCCTGAGGTAGGGACCGGGGATTATGACGTCGGTGTCGACGTCGTCACCATAGACCCATGCCTTCCCCCTGATCATGGGCGAGGGTTTCACCTCCGCCCCTATATGGCTTTCCTCTGGAGATCGACGAAGATCCGCCTACGATGGACGCCGGCCAGCTGAGACCTAAAGCCCATCAGTAGACCTCCTCCAGGTCCTCGATGTAGGCGAAGGCGTCGTCGAGCTGCTTTTTGGCCCTCGTCTTCCTGCTCTTCTCATCCTGGATCGCCTGAGCGGCCTGGGCGTAGAGCATCTCCAGGTCCGGGACCTGCCCCAGGGTGAAGACGGAGAGGATCTTGGGCCTCCCCTTCTTTATGACGATCCCCTTGAAGACCTGGCCTATCTTGCTGGAGAGCTTCTCGACGGACTTGGTGATCTCGTCGACGTCCAGGGATTCCCTCGACCCCTGGATGATTATCATCGCCCTCGCGGCGTCCTCGTAGACGTCGGCGGGGTAGAGGAGACCCCCGGGCTTGAGGGACCCCTCGATCGCCGAGGTGAGGGAGGCGGTCTTCTTGTCCGACTCGTAGAAGCCGAGGGTCCCCATCCCCAGGCCTCCGCGCATCACCGTCTTGAAGTCGCCCAGGTCGGTGACCGAGAGCATCTCGCTGTCCAGGGACTCGATGAGGAAGAGGAGCCGCTCTGCCACCATCTCGTTGATCCTGTCGTAGGCGGTCTTTATGTCGCCGCTGAGCCTCTTGAGGTACTGGTTGTCCACCAGGATTATGCCGTCGGACTGGACCTCCATGATGTCCCTCATGCTGAAGGCGGC
The DNA here is from genome assembly GCF_029167205.1 of Candidatus Methanocrinis alkalitolerans. Classification (NCBI taxonomy): domain Archaea; kingdom Methanobacteriati; phylum Methanobacteriota; class Methanomicrobia; order Methanotrichales; family Methanotrichaceae; genus Methanocrinis; species Candidatus Methanocrinis alkalitolerans. The sequence goes on along the minus strand of NZ_JARFPL010000011.1, from coordinate 57,371 downwards.
GTTCTGGAGGTATATCGATCCCTCCTCCCTGAAGGGGAGGACCATCACCGCGATCACAGTGATATTCTTGTACCGCTCCTTCAGCTCGTGGATTATCAGCGGCGTAAAAGAGGATCCGGTCCCGCCGGAGGAGGAGGTCATCACGAAGGCGATGTCAAAGTCCCCCCTCTTCTCGATCTCCTCCATGATCATCTCCCGGTTGTCCCAGAAACCCTGTTTTCCGAGGCTCCGATTGGCTCCGACGCCGTGGAGGTTTGGGACGTGGAGCCTGTCTTTGGCGGCGGTGAACTTCAGCTCCTTCAGGTCGTTGACGGCGGTGTTGATCGCCAGGGTCTCAACTCTGCTGGGAAACTTTTGTCTAGAATAATATTTAGATAGCTTGGAAGATCCGCCGAAGGACTCTCTATTTACGGCGTCGAGTATCCTGTTCCCACATTGGCCGATCCCCAGCATCAGTACGTTCAACATATATGATCAATCCAGACTCCTTAAAATGTAACGGCCTTAAGCTGACGGCCGTGCCGATAACATCCTTCAGCAGGCGCTTTCTCCGCCCGCCTTCCCAATCCGAGGGCTTGCTCCATCCGACTTACTTCAGACTCCGACTTAATATTTATATTCTTTGTATCTTCTATACAGCCATATCCCGATGATGAGGACGGGAACTATTGGGAGGTAATATAGATACTTGTACTCCCTCTCCAGGACCGAGACCTGGAAGCTCGTATCCTCCTGCATCATCTCTCCGTCGGCCCGGTAGCTGGCCGAGAGGTCGACGACATAACTTCCGCTCCGCGACCCTCTGACAGTCGCCGAGTACCTCTCCACACCCCCCGGCGCGATCTCAAAGAAGCTTCTGTCAAGACCCCCTCCTGAAAATTCGAGTCCGTCCATCCCGGATCGCAACCCCATCTTCACCTCCACCCTCTGAGCTGCGGCTTCGCCGTCATTTTTGATGGTGACGTTTATCGCCCCCTCGCCGCCCAGCTCGATGGGCCCCGGCGCTTCCACCTCAAAAGCGAGGTCCGGCCTTCTCTGGGGTCTGATCTCGATATTGACCGGTTGCGAGGTGGCGGAGTAGAGGGTGGCCTTGGAGTCGGAGTACCTCGCCGCCGTCCCTGCCAGCTCCACCGAACCTTCTGCCGCCGCCACCATCGAATAGACGACGATGTCAGATTCGCCGGGCTGGAGCTGGTTTTTGACCTTCGGCGGATATCCTGCCAGGTACCTGAACTGAGGCAGCGGCGGAGAATCCTGGATCACCACGTCTCGGGCGGTGTCGTTTCCGGCGTTCGTCACGGTGATGGTAACCTTCAACTCGTCCCCGGTGCTGACCGTGGTCTTGTCTACGGTGGTGAAGACCTTCAGCTCCGGCAGGTTCCGGGGAGCCAGCGCCCTCTCAGTGACGTACTTTTGAGGGTATCCATAATCAGACCTATAAGCGGCCCTCATCCTGACGGTATCGATGTCGAATATCTCGACGACCGTGAGGGTGAGGCCGCCGCGGTCCTTTCCTCCGTCGAAGTTCACATCCCGATAATCCTGCATCACCCTCCAGTCTTCGAACTGACTCGCCCTCTTGTAGACCCTCACCTCTACAAGTCCGTCTATGACGGATACGACGCTCAAAAGCTCCACCCTATAATCTCCGATCCTTACCCCTTCTCCCGCCCTGAAGGAGAAGTCCCGGGTGACGATCTCGCCGTCGATATTATCGGCTTCGTCTGAAGCAGCGGCACCCATCAGCGCCAGAGGTATGGATGAAACTAAGAGCACTACGACCACAGACAGCACGAGATAGACAGGACGCATTCCCACTCACCGAAGTTAGATCTGAGTAATAAATCGATCGATATAACGTTTTTGTTCTACCCCTCTAGGATCATATCTCGATCTCGAGGCTGAAGTCGATCCATCTCGCAGACCTGGTCAGAGCGCCCATGGAGACGACGTCCACCCCCGTTGCGGCGTAGTCGGCGACGTTCTCAGGGGTTATGCCCCCGGAAGCCTCCAGAAGGACCCGGCCCCTTAGCCCCCCTCTATTCAAGAGCTCTACCCCCTCTCGGATCGCATCGGGGCTCATATTGTCGAACATTATTATGTCCGCCCCCAGGGATGCAGCCTTCAGAGCGTCCTCCAGCCTCTCCACCTCCACCTCGATCTTCTTGGTGAAGCTGGCCTTCTCTCGCGCGGTGGCGATCGCCTCCTCAAGGCTCAAGAGCTTCAGGTGATTGTCCTTGATCATCACCGAGCTTGAAAGGTCGAACCTGTGGGGGTCGCCGCCGCCCACCACAACCGCCCTCTTCTCGAAGGATCTGAAGCCCGGCGTCGTCTTCCGGGTGGAGGCGACCCGGACCGTCCCCGCCTTATCGACGCAACTCCTGGTGATGGTAGATATCCCGCTCATCCGGCTCATGAAGTTCAATACCAGCCTCTCGGCCTGGAGGATCGACCGCGCTAGGCCCCGGATCGCCAAAATCCTCGCCCCTGCGCCGACTGCAGCACCCTCCCGGACGAGCTGCTCACCTTCGAGGCCGAAATAATTGAGGATCTGATCCGCCTCTTCAAGGCCTGAAACGATGCACATCTCCTTGGCCAGGATCACGGCTTCAGCGATCACTTCTGGGACTATGGAGCTGCTGTCGTCCATCTCTCCTACGTCTTCCCTCGCGAACCGCTCCAGCTCAGATAGCAGCATACCGCAAAAGTTTTGTCCTCTCATCGATTTATAGCCACCGATGGTTCTGAAGATAGGGCTGGTGGGCTGCGGCGCCATTGGGGCCGAGATAGCAAGAGCGATAGACAGCGGCGAGATCTCGGGGGAGCTGGTGGCGGTCTTCGATCATAACGTCGAAAGGGCGGAGGAGCTGGCGAGCTCTCTGGAGGTCCGACCGATCCTCTCGGAACTGGAAGATCTGGTGGAGAGGTCCGATATCGTGGTGGAGGCGGCGTCTCAGAAGGCGGTCCCCGAGGTGGCGAAGGCTGCCCTCGAGCGGGGCAGAGACCTCATGATCATGTCCGTCGGCGCCCTCCTCGATAGGAGCCTGTTGAGGATGGTGGAGGATCTGGCAGAAGAGAACGGCTCCAGGGTTTACCTCCCCTCGGGGGCGATATCCGGCCTCGACGGCCTCAAGTCGGCAGGGGCGGGAAGGATAGATCTCGTCACCCTCACCACCACCAAAAACCCGAAGGGGTTTCTGGGAGCACCCTACATCGAAGAGATGAAGATCGACCTCGACGCCATAAAAGAGCCGCAGGTCATATTTGAGGGGACGGCAGAAGAGGCGGTCGTCGCCTTCCCCGCCAACGTCAACGTCGCCGCGACGTTGAGCCTCACCGCCCGGGGGGCGAGGGTGATGGTTAAGATCGTGGCAGATCCCGACGCCGAAGTGAACATTCACCAGATAACCGCCGAGGGGGACTTCGGCAGGATCATCACCAGGGTCGAGAACGTCCCCTCCCCTCGAAACCCCAAGACCAGCTATCTCGCCGCCCTCTCGGCCATAGCCACCTTGCGGTCCATCGCCGAGCCGGTGAAGATCGGGACTTAGTCGTTGACGCGAGATAAAATGCTCAGATTTCGTTATGGCTTATCCAGGAATGATCACCATGAACCGATTTAGTTTCGGATATCGACTCTAAAAATGTTCATTTTATATTGCGACAGCCCCTTAGATCCACCACTTGGACGGCTCTCTCTTGGCTATCACTATCGTCCGGTTCTCCACCTTGTACGGGAGGTCTTCGAGGGGGCTGTAGATGGCGTAGCGTCCCAGGTCTTCCCACGCCGCATCGACGTCTACCTCCTCCTCGACGGGTTTCATCAGGGGCCGCCAGTCCACGGCGCAGCTGCTCCCCTTGGGTATCCAGTAGGGGTCGTCTCCGATCCCGTCGCTGTCCCGGTCCCGGCCTCGGTAGTCGTCGTAGTAGTTGCCGATGGAACCGTTCCAGAAGTTGTTGCTGGCGTTGTCGTAGCCGGATATGATGTTCCGCCTGAAGTTGTTCTTGTATACTAGGTTGTTCTCGTTCTTGTCCAGCCTTATGCCGTTGCTGTTCTTCGATATCTCGTTATAGCATACCAGGTTGAACTGAGATCCTCTCGTCAGATCGATGCCGTTGAGGTTCTCTTCCAGGAGATTTCCCGCCACCAGGTTGTGGGTGCAGTTCTCCTGGATGCTGATCCCTATTCCCAGAAGCCCCGGCCCCGATCCGCCGTTCTTTGTGACCCTGTTGCCGACTATCGTATTATTGGACCCCGAGGCTATGACCATCCCATAGTAGACGTTCCTATGGGCGTCGTTCTCCAGGATGTCACAGAAAGACGAGTTCCAGAGGAAGAGCCCCTGCCAATTTCTGGAAAACTCGTTCTTCGCGACGGTGCAGCCGGAGGAGTCCTTCAGAAGTACTCCGGCCCCGGAGTTCTCGCAGACTCGGTTCCCCTGGACGGTGATCCCTTCAGAGCCCTCGATCCGGACCCCGTATTTGTCGCACTCAAGAAAGGCAGATCCCTCGACGGCGGCCACCTCACAGTCCTGAAGCCATAGACCGCTGTCGCACCTCTCAAAAGAGGAGTTTATTATGGTGAAGTTCCTGGACCCTTTGACCAGGACCCCAGCCTCCGACCCCTCCACCACCAGATCCTCAATGAAGACGCCGTCGCCGACCACCAGCACCCCCGAGTTGGGCTGGTTCAGAGAGTACTGGGGCTTACGGTCTGATAGGTCCATGTAGAACCTGAACTTGTCGTCCTGGTTCTTCGGTGCCCCCACCACCTTGAACCCCTGGAGCCTCACACCGTCGGCCATGATGGTGATGGCAGAGTTCTGGGTCTGGGCCCTGGCGGAAGGAAATCCGACGCCCTGGATGCTGAGTCGCTTGTCGACGGTGAAGGGGTCATACTCACCGGAGGGGACGATGAGGGTATCCCCCGGCATCGCCCCGTCGATCGCCGCCTGGAGGTCGCCGGTGGCGAAGATGGGACCGGCTGATGCCGACCCTGCTAGGGCGAGGATAGATAAAAGGAGGGAGAAACGAGCAACTGCTCGGATCTGCTCCATCTTCCTCGCCCGGCCTTCGCCGAACGATCCCTTTTCAGTGTCTGAAGTGGCGCATGCCGGTGAAGACCATGGCCATCCCGTGTTCGTCTGCAGCTTCAATCACCTCAGCATCCCTGATGGACCCCCCTGGATGGACGACGGCGGTGGCCCCTGCCTCAAACGTCCGATCGAGGCCGTCTCTGAAGGGGAAGAAGGAGTCGGTGGCCGCCACCGTCCCTTCGGTCTCCAGGCCGTGCTCTTCGGCCTTTTCAGCCCCGAAGCGGGCCGAATCGACCCTGGAAACCTGGCCAGAGCCGATCCCGACCGTCTGGTTCGGGGTGGCGTATACGAGGGCGTTGGACTTGACGTACTTTGTCACCTTCCAGCCGAACCGCAGAGCCATCGTCTCTGCTGGGGTGGGACCCCGTTCCGTCACCACCTTCCACTCAGATATGTCCCCTCGGTCATAGTCCTGTACGAGGAGGCCGCCGAAGACGCTCTTGGATTGGCACCCCTGGTAGAGCCGGTCGCACCCCTCCAGAAGCTCGGCTACATCCAGGATCCTCCGGTTGGGCTTCTCCATCAAGATCTTCAGAGCCTCGGGGTCGTAACCCGGAGCCAGCAAGACCTCGATGAAGTGGTCCCGCATCTCCTCCGCCAGCTCCACCCCCACCGGCTCTGAGAAGCCCATCACCCCACCGAAGGCGCTCTTGGCGTCTGTGGATAGAGCCCTCCTGTAAGCCTCCACTCCGTCCTGGCCGTAGGCGACGCCGCAGGGGTTTGCGTGCTTCACTATCACAGAGAGGGTCCGATCCTCCTTTACGCCGTCGTACTCCACCAGGTCGACGAGCATCTCCAGGGTCGCTTCGGCGTCGACGACGTTGTTGTAGGACATCTCTTTGCCTGAGAGCTTGGGGGCGAGATGGAGGCCGAGCCCTCCTGGCTTCTGGTATAATGAGGCCTTCTGGTGCCAGTTCTCCCCGTACCGCAGGTCCTGGACCTTCTCGTAGGCCTGGACGAGGTAGCGCGGGCTCTCTCCCTGGAGGGAGGCAAGCCTATCCGCGCCACGCGATATGGATAGGTAGGTCGCCTCTGAGGCGAGCTCCCTTCGGACGCCCTCGGAGAGGTCCCCTCTCACCACCATATCGTCGAGGACCCTTCCGAACCGAGAAGGACCCAGCATGACGGGGCAGCCGCACTCCGCCGCCGCCATCACGACCGCCGGTCCGAAGGGGGAGGAACCGAAGTCCATATCGCATAGGAGGAGCCGGTCGGGTCCACCCCAGACGCCGCCATCTGCGGAGCCGATCTCCTTCAGGACCTCGGCGGGGTTGGACCGTTTGACTATAACCCCCTTTTCCTCCAGACGGCTCAGAAAATCGTTAACCTCGGAAGACTCGCGAGCCAGGACGACAACTTGCCTAATCTGCATGAAAACCTTGACCGTCATGATCTTAAGGTTATTTTAACGTTGCCCCCTATCCCGATTTTAAAATAGGCGATGCTGATTATCCTCCTTATTTTCCTGAAGGCGGACAATCGAGTCGATCTCACCCGTCGGATCGATCTACGCCGTCGAACCGATCCACGCAGTCTGACCGATCTACGCAGTCTGACCGATGATCCAAGCCGGCGGCCGGGGCAAATCTATAAGGGGTTACGGGAGCGGTTTTATCTTCATGGAGGTCGGCGGCGATATCCGGGAGGCGATAGATACCCACCCTAAGGGGGCTCTCATGAGGTTCGAGGTGACACCCGGGTCGAAGAGGCTCCTCGTCCCCTCCGGCTTCAACCCCTGGAGGAGGTCTCTTCTGGCGAGGCTCACCAAGGAGCCTACGGGAGGAAGGGCGAACCGCGAGCTGGAACAGGCCCTCGCCGACCTCTTCGGGATCGGAGCTGAGAGGGTCCAGGTGACGGCAGGCCAGAAGAGCTCCCGAAAGGTGGTCATCGTCCTGGGGGTCGACGCCGAAGAGGCGGTGAGGCTCCTATCAGGGGCGATAGAGGGGACGCCCTGATGTCGGGAGGGTGGAGAGGTAGCGGCGGCCGGAAAGGTCGCGATCCCAGGGGGAGGAGGGTCTGCTGCGACCTCGAAACCCTCGAGAGGGTGATCGATGCCCTCCTGGAGGCCTCCGGCGAAGGGGCGGCGATCATCGTCGAGGGGGAGAGGGACGAACGGTCCCTCCGGGAGCTGGGGATCGAGGGTCCGGTCATCCGGGCGGCGAGGCGGCCGGCGCTGGAGGTGGCGGAGGAGGCGGCTCGAAACTTCAAAGCCGTCGTCGTTCTCACCGATTGGGACAGGGCCGGAGAAGAAATCGCCCGAAAGGTGGCTGAGCACCTCCTGGCCGCCGGTGCCAGGGTCGACCTCGATACCAGGGAGCGGCTGAAGCGGATGGTCCGCCGGGAGATAAAGGACGTCGAGAGCCTCAGCAGGTTCGTCGAAAGGGCGAGGGCTGAGAGGTCTCCAAAAGATCTTCCATAGGAGCGGAGCGGGGCAGCCCGTCCCCTCGAAAGAAAGTGCTCGGCTGCCGGGGAGGATTTGGTCGCCAGGTGAGGCGGGGAGGAGACGACCTCGCCGGGGATAAATCGACCCGGATCGTCCCCTCACTTCTGGCCAGAGATCGCTTCAGGACCCCCCGTGGATCTCCTCGAGCTTCGTTATCTTCTGGATCTCCTCTTTCAACGCCTGAGGAAGGCCCTTGATCTCGACGTCGAGGAAACCCCGGACGATGACGCTCGTCGCCTCATCGGTGGAGAGCCCCCGGGCCATCAGATACTCCAGCTCCACCTGGGAGATCTTCCCGACGGCCGCCTCGTGAGACATGTCGAGGCCGCCGCACCAGCCGTCGAGCTCCGGTATGGAGTAGATCCGCCCCTTCTCGGTGAGGATGAGGCCGACGCACTCGACGTGAGCCCTGATCTCGGGGACCTTCCCCACCATACGCCCCCGATTTATGATCTCGCCCCCGGTGGAGACTACCCTCGATATCGATTCGGCGCTGGTCTTCGGTGCCGCGAGGATAGTCTGGTTTCCGATGTCGATGTTCCCCCTCCGGGCGTACATGATGGTGTTGAAGCTGGCGACGGCCCCCTCCCCGGCGAGGGTGGCGGTGGGGAAGGCCTGGAGGCTCTTCACCGGCGTGAGGGTGATGTAGTTCTCGGAGATGGACCCTCCGGCCTCCACCAGGCTCGCACCCCGGGGCCGGACCTCCACCTCCTCACCCCAGTTGTGGACCATGGTGAAGGTGACGTGGGCGTTCTTCTTGACGTAGACCTCGGATACCCCCAGGTGCAGCCCCCTCCCGGCGTGGGACGGGGTGGTGCAGCCGGTGATGATGTGAAGGTCGGACCCCTCCTCGGCGATGACTACGTTGTGGACCCTCTGCCGCTTGTTCTTCCCTCCCATGAATAGACATGTCTTGAGGGGAAATGTGGTCTTGGTCCCGGGCTTCGCCCTGATAAAGTAGCCTGCGGGAGGGTGTAGCCCCACGTCGGCGGTGTACTTGTCGGCATCGATGGCAACGAGCTTCCAGTAGTAATCCTTCAGGTAGCTGTGCTCCCGGAGGGCGGCTCCTATGTCCATCACCTCGACTCCCTCCTCCGATGAGCTCCGGTGGACCGCCGACTGGTCGACCTGGAGGTAGTCGCCCGCCGACTCGCCCGCGAAGCTCACCCCAGCGTTGAGGGCTGCGGTCTGGACGTCATCGGGGAGCATCTCCAGCGCCTCGATCTCTCCGAAATCCTCCGACTCCGCCTCGTAGCTATCGATATCGATATCTGTCCCCAGAGCCGCCACCTTATCCTTCGCTTTCTTCGCCTTCTCCTCTAGACGGGACATAGACATCCAACACACCCCTCGTATCCGTTGACCTTGATCTGTTCCAGGATCTCCTTCGGGCTTCCCGAGCAGACGATCGTCCCCTCGATCATGACGTGGGCCTTGTCCGCCGACATGTAGTCGAGGATGTGGCCGAAGTGGGTGATGATCACCCCGGACTTCTTCCTGGCGCTGGGCTTTTTATCCTTCTCTGTGAGGGTATTTATCGCCCTGCCGATCACCTTGATATTCTCCAGGTCGACCCCGGAGTCGGGCTCGTCGAGCATCACGAAGTCCGGCTCCTGGGCCAGGAGCTGAACCATCTCTGACCTCTTCACCTCGCCGCCGGAGAAGCCCTTGTTCACCTCCCGGTCGGCGAAATCGACGAAGTCGAGATCCTCGAGGATCTTCTCGGCGTTTGCCTGGGGGTTACAGAGCTTGATCATGTCCGAGACCTTCAGCCCTCTTATGGTCGGAGGGTGCTGGAAAGCGATCCCGATACCAAGACGCGCCCGCTCGTGCATCGGCATCCTGGTGATGTCGGCGCCTTTGAACCAGATCGTCCCCTCGTTCACCTTGTACCGCGGGATCCCGGCTATGGTGCTGAGCAGCGTCGTCTTGCCGCAGCCGTTGGGCCCGAAGAGGGCGTGGGTCTCCCCCTCACCCACGCTCATGTTCACCCCTTTCAGGACCTCTTTATCCCCTATGCTCACCCAGAGATCTTCAATCTTTAACATGGGACCGCCATCCTCTTGCAGCCTGTTGATATCCATCAACCTTCATTTATCCTAAAACCTAAGGGAGGTCGTCACTAATAACCTCTTCCCCCAACATCTTCCCGCAACATCTAACTTCCCAAATGTCTTATCCGACGTATTACATGACATCTTGGCCGACTTCTTCCCATCAAGATTGAGGGGGCGAAGAATCCCACCCAAGGCAAACTTTAATGTATTTCCGGGTACTATTTTACCATTATATCGAGCTACATCGAGCTATAAAAGGTGTTAAAAATGGCAGAAGAGACGATGACCTCAGGACAGGGCGCCCGATCGACGACGACAACTCCCTAACAACGGCGGCCAAAGGTCCCCTTCAGTTGCAGGACTTCCAGCTCGATGCGGCGCAAGCCCGATAGGGAGCAGCCCAATGATTCGCGGCTGCGACGATAAACAATCCACATCATGAAAGGAGCGAAGATTATGAATGAGGATAGCAAGCAGCCGGCGACGGGCGGGGCTCACCAGCGCATGGCCGGCGTAGGGACGTCGAACCGTGACTGGTGGCCGAACCAGTTGAACCTCAGGATTCTACACCAGCACTCTTCCAAGAGCAACCCCATGGGCGAGGCGTTCAACTACGCCGAGGAGTTCGAGAAGCTCGACCTGCCGGCCCTGAAGAAGGACCTCTTTGAGCTGATGACCGACTCCCAGGACTGGTGGCCGGCCGATTACGGTCACTACGGCCCCCTCTTCATCCGGATGGCGTGGCACAGCGCAGGCACCTACCGGATGGGCGACGGCCGCGGCGGCGCAGGGTCCGGCTCCCAGCGCCTGGCGCCCCTCAACAGCTGGCCGGACAACGTGAACCTCGACAAGGCGCGCCGGCTCCTCTGGCCGATCAAGCAGAAGTATGGGAGGAAGATCTCCTGGGCCGACCTGATGATCCTCGCCGGAAACTGCGCGTTGGAGTCGATGGGATTCAAGACCTTCGGCTTCGGCGGTGGGCGCGAGGACGTCTGGGAGCCGGAAGAAGACGTCTACTGGGGTTCCGAAGAGGAATGGCTGGCGACGAGCGACAAACCCAAGAGCCGTTATTCCGGCGACCGGGATCTCGAAAACCCCCTCGCTGCCGTCCAGATGGGCCTCATCTACGTCAACCCCGAGGGGCCGGACGGCAACCCGGATCGGGTCGCCTCCGGCCTCGACGTCCGGGAGACCTTTGCCCGGATGGCGATGAACGACGAAGAGACCGTCGCCCTCGTCGCCGGGGGGCACACCTTCGGCAAGTGCCACGGCGCTGGCGATCCCGCGCTCGTCGGTCCGGAACCCGAGGCCGCTCCCATCGAAGACCAGGGGCTCGGCTGGAAGAGCAGCTTCGGCAGCGGCAACGCCGGGGACACGATCAGCAGCGGCCTGGAAGGAGCCTGGAAGCCGAACCCGACCAGATGGGACATGGGCTATCTGAAGGTGATGTTCAAATACGAGTGGGAGCTGGTCAAGAGCCCGGCCGGCGCGCATCAGTGGCTGGCGAAGGACGTAGCCGAGGAGGATATGGTCATCGACGCCCACGACCCCTCGAAGAAGCACCGGCCGATGATGACCACCGCGGATCTATCGCTGCGCTACGACCCGATCTACGAACCGATAGCGCGCCGCTACCTCGAAAATCCCGAGGAGTTCGCCGACGCCTTCGCCCGGGCGTGGTTCAAGCTGACCCACCGCGACATGGGCCCCCGCTCCCGCTATCTCGGTCCGGAGGTCCCGGCGGAGGAGCTGATCTGGCAGGACCCGGTACCCAAAGTCGATCACGAGTTGATCGATGCGGCCGACATAGCAGACCTCAAGGCCAAGATCCTCGCCTCGGGGCTGTCTGTCTCCCAACTGGTCTCCACCGCCTGGGCGTCGGCGTCCACCTTCCGGGGCTCCGACAAGCGCGGCGGGGCGAACGGGGCGCGGATCCGTCTTGCGCCGCAGAAGGACTGGGAGGCGAACGAACCTGCCCGGTTGAAGAAGGTGCTCTCGACCCTCGAGGGGATCCAGACGGAGTTCAACCGTGTTCAGTCGGGCGGCAAGAAGGTCTCCCTCGCCGATCTGATCGTCCTGGGCGGGTGCGCAGCCGTCGAGGAGGCGGCTATGAATGCCGGTCACGATCTGACCGTTCCCTTTTCGCCGGGACGGACGGATGCGTCCCAGGAGATGACCGATACGGTGTCCTTCGCCGTCCTCGAGCCGGTTGCAGACGGCTTTCGAAACTACCTCAAGGCCAGATATGCCGTATCGGCGGAGGAGCTGCTGGTGGACCGGGCCCAGCTTCTGACGCTGACCGCTCCCGAGATGACGGTCCTCGTCGGCGGGATGCGCGTCTTGGGCGCCAACTATGGCCAGACCCAACACGGCGTCTTCACCCGGCGACCGGAGGCCCTGACCAACGACTTCTTCGCGAACCTCCTCGACATGAGGACGGAGTGGAAGGCAGCGGCGGAAGACGATGGGGTCTTCGAGGGTCGGGATCGGGCAACGGGCGAGCTGAAGGGGACCGCAACCCGGGTCGACCTGATCTTCGGCTCCAACTCCCAGCTTCGGGCCATCGCGGAGGTCTACGGATCTGAGGACTCCATGGAGAAGTTCCTCTCCGACTTTGTGGCCGCCTGGAACAAGGTCATGAACCTCGACCGGTTCGACGTTCGCCTGATGGCGGCATAGAGGTCTTAACAGGCTTATTTCGTGGGGAGGAAAAGGTCGGCCGACCATCGGTTCAGGGGACGGTATATCGCCGTCTCCTGAACGGCAACGTCCCAGGGTTTCTCATCCGTGGCGGCCGAAGGCCTGGCCGCCAGCCTGGGTCTGGATAAGCAGGTCTGCAGAAGAAGTCGACGGAAGGATGATCAGAGATCGGGGATTGATGGACATGAGCGAAGACGGATCTCAAGGGTTGAGCGACCGGAAAGGAGAAGAGATGGCTTCGGGACACCATGGATCGGAAGGTGGGGGAGAAGCCCACGTTGGCGGAGGGGATGAACCTCACGATATGGGAGGGCGGGAGGCTCACAGAAGAGGAGGACACCACGGCCGGATGCTTCAGGACTTCAAAAAGAGGTTCTTCGTCTCCATCGCCTTCACCGTCCCGGTCCTGGCCCTCTCCCCCATGATCCAGTCCTTCCTCGGCTTTGAAATCGTATTTCAGGGATCATTTCAACTCCTCTTCGCCCTATCCTCCATAGTCTACTTCTACGGCGGATGGCCCTTCCTGAAGGGCTTTTCAACGGAGCTTCGCGAGAAGAAGCCGGGGATGATGACCCTCATCGCCGTCGCCATATCCGTAGCTTACTTATACAGCTCTGCGGTCGTCTTCGGCCTTGCTGGCAAGTTCTTCTTCTGGGAGCTGGTGACCCTGATCGACATCATGCTCCTGGGCCACTGGGTAGAGATGCGCTCGATCATGGGCGCCTCTCGCGCCCTGGAAGAGCTGGTCAAGATAATGCCCTCTGAGGCCCACCTCATCCGAGACGACGGGGTCGAAGACGTGGGCATCGATCTTCTGAAGCTGGGGGAGAGAGTCATGGTCAAGCCCGGTGAGAAAGTCCCCGTCGACGGGATCGTCCTGGAAGGGAAGAGCAGCGTCAACGAGTCTCTTCTCACCGGCGAGTCGAAGCCCGTCGGAAAGGAGGAGGGGTCCCAGGTCATAGGCGGATCGATTAACGGCGAGGGGTCCCTGATCGTAGAGGTCAGCAAGACCGGGAGAGGTACCTACCTCAGCCAGGTTGTGGATCTCGTCAGCCAGGCCCAGGAGAGCAGGTCTAAGACTCAGGACCTGGCCGACAGGGCTGCCCTTCTCCTGACCCTGATCGCCCTATCGGTGGGGGCCATCACCTTCGCCGCGTGGCTCCATTACGGCCGGGAGTTCGCCTTCGCCATCGAGAGAGCAGTCACCGTGATGGTGATAACCTGCCCTCACGCCCTGGGGCTCGCCATCCCCCTGGTGGTGGCGGTATCAACGTCTCTAGCCGCAAACTCCGGCCTTCTCATAAGGGACAGAGGTTCCTTTGAGAGGGCGAGGGGACTCGAAGCCGTCGTCTTCGACAAGACCGGGACCCTCACCCGGGGAGAATTTGGGGTCACCGAAGTCATCGACCTCGCCGGGGTAGGAGAGGATGAGGTTTTGAGGCTGGCGGCGTCTCTGGAGGCGAAGTCGGAGCATTCCATCGCCAGGGGGGTGGTGAAGAGCGCCGAAGAGGAGGGAATCTCCCCGGATCCGGCCGACGAATTTGAGTCGATGGCCGGAAAGGGCGTTTCGGGGACGGTCGACGGGAGGAGGCTGTTGGTCACAAGCCCTGGATACCTGGAGGAAGAGGGGATACGCCTCGATGATGATCGGGTCCAGGCTGCCAAGGAAGGGGGTAAGACAGTGGTCATCCTCCTGGAGGATGAAAAGCCCATAGGCGCCCTCGCCCTCGGCGACTCTGTGAGGCCGGAGTCGAAGGAGGCGGTCAAGAGGCTGAAGTCGATGGGGATAAGGTGCATCATGCTAACCGGCGACAACAGGTACGTCGCAGAGGAGGTTGCAGGGGAGCTCGGCCTCGACGAGTTCTTCGCTGAGGTCCTTCCCCATCAGAAGGCGGAGAAGATAAGAGAGGTACAGGAGAGATACAGGGTTGCCATGGTCGGCGACGGCGTCAACGACGCTCCCGCCCTGGCCGAGGCCGACGTCGGCATCGCCATCGGCGCCGGAACCGACGTCGCCGTCGAGACGGCGGACATCATCCTCGTCAGAAACGATCCCCGTGACGTAGTCTCGATAATTGGACTCTCGAAGAAGACTTACTCCAAGATGTTCGAAAACCTCATCTGGGCCACGGGGTACAACGCCTTCGCCATACCCCTGGCGGCGGGGGTCCTCTACGGCTATGGGATCCTTCTCAGCCCGGCGGTGGGGGCGGTGCTGATGAGCCTCAGCACCGTCATCGTCGCGGTGAACGCGAAGCTTTTGAAGATGTAGTGAAGGCTCATCTGACCGATGGCTCTGCGACCCGGCAGGACACCAGGCTACATCTCCCCTTCAAACCTCTTCTTCACCAGGGCCGAATGGACGTAGTTTATCATGGTGACGTAATCGAAGACCGGAAGGCCGACGGCCTTCTGGACCGCCCTCCCGTAGGGGGATAGGCAGCTACACTCCAGGAGGAGGGCTGCGATCATCGGCTCTTCGGCCACCATCTCTCTTCCGACAGATACCGTCTCCCTCTCCACCTCCGCGGAGTCGAGGACCCCCGCCTCCTCGAGGACCGCCTCCGAGAAGGCGGCCCGGTCTTCCATCCCCCTTATCACCAAGCGGTCCCCCGGCTCCACCCCCGCTGCCAGAAGGAGGCTCGCGTCGAGGGCCTCTGAATCGGCGGTGATGATCCCCACCTTCCGGCCTGGTCCGATGATGCTGTATATGAAGGGGATCTGCAGGAGGCTGGAGAGGAAGACGGGGATATCGAGGGAGGCGGCGAGCCTCTCCTGGTGGAGGGCGAGAAAACCGCAGTCTCCGGTGACGGCCCTCACCCCCTGACCGGCCAGATCCTCCGCCGCCGCCCGGAGGGGCTCGAAGGCTGTAGGGTCCTTTCCCAGGACCCTTCTTGTAGTGAGACCCTCCACCTTCTGGAACCGTACGGGAAAGTCGTAAGTGGTGGCGTTGGCGACGTCCCCGGGGATGAAGGGGGTGAAGGAGTCGAGGAGGAGGATGCCTATCGCCTCGCCATAGCTGGCCTGGCCCGATCGAGCTCTGTATATCATATTATAACCTCAATCATATAATCATCATCACAATCTCGTCCCACTCACTCCTATCCGCCGTCTCCCCGGCGGAAGCCAGAAGATATTAACGGGGGAGATCGCGGTATTGTGGATCGATGGAGATGGCCGAATTTGCCCTCAGGAAGGCGGTGAGAGGAGACGTTCCCGCCATCGTCCGCCTCTGCAGAGAGACGATCCCGGAAGTCTACGGCCCTATCATCCCCGCCGAGGCCCTCCACCCCTGGGTCGAAGGGGACGCCGTTACGGCCCTCGTCGAGGAGCAGTGGCCGAGGATGACGGTGGCAGTGGCGGCAGGAGGGGCCGGCATCGAGGGAGTCGACGGCGTCGACGAGGGTGACGAGGGCGGCGTGGTGGGGGTGGCGGCGACCTTCGAAGATGCCGTCGACCTCCTCTGGGTCCATCCCCACCGCCACGGCCGGGGGATCGGGACCGCCCTCCTGGACCGGGCGGAGGAGGAGATGAGGGAGGAGGGACACCGAACCGGAAGGCTCTGCTGCTTCACCGAGAACCTCGGGGCGATGAGCTTCTACATGGCCCGGGGCTGGAAGGTGGCGGCCGACGGGGTCAACGAGGAGACGGGGGCGCCCGAGACGAGGATGGTGAAGAGCCTTCTGGATTGATGATCTCATGCCTATCGATATACCTTCGTTCTATCTCTCCAAAAGATCCCCCTTAAGGACCGTCACCGCCTCGCCCCCGATCTTGACCCGCTCGCCGTCCTCGCCGACCCGAACCCTGACGACGCCCCCTCGCTCCGAGGCCTGGTATCCGACGAGTTCATTTTTGCCGAGCTTCCTCGACCAGTGGGGGCCGAGGCAGCAGTGGGCGGAGCCGGTGACCGGGTCCTCGTCGACCCCCAGGGACGGGGCGAAGAACCGGGAGACGAAGTCGTAATCGGGAGAGTCGCACTCCGCCGTCACCATCACCCCCCGGACCGGGATCTTCTTGAGGATGTCGAAGTTCGGCCGCAGCTCCCGGAGGGTCTCCTCACCGTCGAGCTCCACCAGGAGGTCGAACCTGTTGTCGCCGACGTAAGAGAACGGCGCCCCGAGGGCCGCCTCCAGCATCGGTGGCGAGCATTTGACCGGCCTCTCCGGCTCTGCCGGAAAGTCCATCTCGATGAGGCCGCCTCTCTTCTCGGCGGTGAGGGGGCCGCTCTTCGTATCGAACCGCGCCGTCTCTCCGGGAGGGACGATCCCCTCCTCCCAGAGGACGTGGGCGCTGGCCAAGGTGGCGTGGCCGCAGAGTTCGACCTCGGCCTTGGGCGCGAACCATCGCAGGCCGAAGCAGCTCCCGTCCCGGCATCTGCTCCCGTCCGCGTTCCCGCCCCCTGCATCGCCCCCTGGCTCGCCCCCGATTCCGTTCTCGATCCCGTCCTCGCCCCTTCCCCCGCCGTCTCCCGGCGGGGTGAGGAAGGCCGTCTCCGAGAGGTTCATCTCGGCTGCGACCTTCTGCATCCAGCCGTCGTCCCGGGGGCGGTCGAGGAGGCAGACGGCGGCGGGGTTTCCGGAGAAAGGGACCGAGGTGAAGGCGTCCACCTGGATGATCTTGATGGCCATGGAGATTTTATTTTTATATCATCGCCCTTATACCTTTCCCCAGTCCGATGGCCCGGCCGGATAGATCCCAGAAGCCTTTTTTACAGATGAGAGGAGATGGCTCCGCCCATGGAAGAGACCGGGTCCATTCGCATCATCAGGTTCGCCGTGACCATCGCCATCGCCGTCATCCTCGCAAGCGCCATCGGCGAGATGATGGAGCTATCGCCGGTGCTGACCGCCCTTCTCGCCGGCGGGATATGCGTCGGCGCAAACCTCATCTTCATATCCGCCTTCGCCAGGTGGCGGGGTAAGGGGTGAGGGAAGGGCTCGGGCGGCGGCGGAAAGGGATGGGATTTCCGCTGCCGCTCTCGCCGAGGGAGGCGGATAAGTTCGTCTGAGTAATTATGGGCTCATGAACGGGAGCAGATCAGCTTCGGGGATAATTTACCATATCTCGCAGGCCGTCCCTGAAGACCTGAAAGCTCTTCGACCTGTTCTGATCCGGGTCCATATGGGCGGATATGGCCTTTGCCGCCTCGATCTTGGCAAGGCCACCGTGGAAGTACCCTTTTCTCTGAAGCTCTTTCTCCAGCTCCTCCCAGGTTCCGCCCTGGATCGCGTCAGGGTCGCGATACTTTGACCTTGTCTCCAGGCTTCGGGGAATCCTAGAACCGGCATTCCGCAGTAAGGCTATGCAAAATTAAGAATTTATTGCTTGCCAAAATGTGCATAAATTCAAACGTTTAACTTAAATTTTGTTTAAAATAATTTTACTAGAATTTGTCAACACGATATTAACAATTCAGTATATTATAAAAATTTAATAATTATATTCTTAGTCTTTATGAAGCTGGCCTTATTTGATCTCTATACAGAGTCGATTGATATCTATTCTCAAAAAATCGATAGCAGGAAAATTAATGAGCGTTCAAACCGTTAATGCGAAATGCCGGCTAGAATAAGCGAGGTGAAGGGCCTGAAGATCCCCGAAGAACCATGCCTCCAGCTCTTCAATCGATATCCTGTTCAAGACCTGGAAACTGGAGCCGCCTCCGGCGATCTTTCTCGTTATCAAGCCAGCATCTTCTGCCGCCCTCTCCATCTCTGCTTTCAGCTTAGTGCAGTCCTGCCGGTCTTCGTCGACCAGCACCACTATCCTCCAGTCGGCAGGAATCCACCTTCTGTAGCCCTTCAAGAGGCCGGGAAGCTTGGAGAGGAGGTCTTGCTTGCCCTGGAAGACGCGGAACTGTACATCAACGCCTGGCACGATCCTGGGCACCAGATTTCTCAAGGCAGCCTCTGCCGAGGGCTCTTCGACCAGAAACTCGATGTGCATGACAGATCACTCGGCGGCTTTCTCTTCCGTCTCGGTGCTGTCGGAACTGGCGGAACTTCGGGATGATGGTGAGGACTCAAGGAGAGGGTCTCCGATCTCGAAGAAGCCCTCCACCCAGAGGTGGCCGAGCTTCGCCCCCTCCTCCATGAACTCCTTTATCCCCCTCATGTCGGCGGCCCGCTTCGCCCGGGTATAGCCCTTCTCGTCGCGGCTGAGGACCCAGACCTCTTCGGGGAGGAGGCCGTTGACGAAGAAGGGGGAGTGGGTGGTGACCAATAGCTGCGTTCTGCTGGAGGCGTTCCGGCACTCTTCAGCCAGCTCCGGCAGTATCCGGGGATGCAAGTGGTTCTCCGGCTCCTCGATCCCCAGAAGCTGGGGCGGGTCTGGATCGTAAAGGACGGTGAGGTAGGAGAGCATCTTGAGGGTCCCGTCGGAGGCGAACTTTGCCAGGATCGGCTTCTCGAAGGGTGCGTCTTTGATCTCCAGAAGGAGGCGGCCGTCGGGCATGAACTCGGATTCGACCCTCTCCAGCCGGGGCACCCGGCGAGATAGGGTGGCCAGGATCTCCGCCAGCCTTTCGGGGTGCTGCTCTTTCAGGTACTGGATGACGTTGGGGAGGTTATCTCCGGTGGTGGAGAGCCGCTCCTGGGGACCCGCCTCGGCGACGCCCCGGACGCTGTCGGCGGTGAGGTAGGAGACGTGCCAGCCGGTGATGAACCGCCGCAGGGCGCTGACCCTTGGGTGCTTTGCGAACTGACCGAGGGTGTTCACCGCCAGCATCTCGGGGGAGTCGAGCCTCTCCTCGACCCGCTCGTCCTTTTCATCGGGCATCTCCCCGCTGACGACTCGCCCCTCGCCGTTTTTGAAGTCGAGGAACCGGAAGGGCTTGCCCTGCCTCCCGCGCCTCCACTGGAGCCACTCCTCGGCCACCACCGGACCCGTCAGCCCCTCGTCGATGGATAAGTGGTAGGTGATGAGGGGAAGATTGCTCCGCTCCCGGTACTTCAATTCGATCTCGATGGGGCCGGCCGTCCCCCGGGTGCGAAGCTCCTTGAACCGCCCCCTCTTGTCCCAGGCCCGCCGCAGGCCCACCGAGAAGCACTCAGAGAGGAAGGCGAAGACGTCGAAGACCGTGGACTTGCCGCTGCCGTTGGGGCCGAGGAGGGCGGTGAGGGGCGCGAGGGGTTTGAGCTCCAGGTCGCAGAGCGCCCGGTAGTTCTTGATCCTGATCGATTCGATCCGGGGGACGGAATGGCTGGGGCTTTTCAGGTCGGTCATGGGAGGGACTCCGAGGGGTGGTTTTATGGGATATTGGGACAAATAAGTTCCGTGATATTTTTTATCTAGAGTGTTGGAGGCAAACCCAACCGGGAGATGCCAAGGGGCTCATCTAGGTTTAGTTTGACTTGGCGGTTCATACGCCCATCATCTTCGGTCTCTGTCACAATCTACTTCTGCTGACTTCCGCAACCAATTCATCGAATTTTCGCTTAATCAATATAAGTCGCTCTGCACTACCGCTAAAAAGACCTGCCCTCAACGGAGGCCACGTTGAATCCACCCGCTTGGTTGGCACACCATCCCCAGAATCAATATATGTTTGAGTCGAATTTTCGAACTCTAATTGAATCCTATTCATAATACTGGTATCTCTTTGAGAAAGTCTAGATCGATAGCCAAAAAGACCCACTGGAGCCCAAATTTCATCGTCATCATCGTCATATTCGTTACGTAAATCCGCGTGAACTAATGCAGACAAATATTCAAAGCGATCGAAACATTCTTGATAATTAGCATCCTGCGGTAGGATCTCTCGAAGTGGATCTCTAAGTATATCATTCAAATGATTACTAAGTGGTATAAGACTCCTTTCTAATACAGGTAACAATCTTTGAATTTCTGGCCTGTCCATAACCGACCATGGATGTAGGGCAAGAACAATAGGGCATTCTTCAACATGTGTGGGTCTGATTTTGGGAACAGTAAGGAGTGAAGCAAACGTACTATATTTTCCAGCTGCAATCGAAGCCATCCCACCTCCATAGAGCAGAAGAAGGGCGGGATACATTTGTAGTTTATGAAGCGCAGAATTTCGTTTTCTTTCTTCGGGCGGGTTTGCAATTCGATTAAGGCAATTTACCCAAAGATGACTATGAGATTCCTTACCCCAGCGACATCCTGTTATAATCATAGCCAGTAAGGGCTCTGTAATTGATTCATAAAGCCTCACTTGTCTTCTGATCTCATCACCAAAATCGTCTCCGTAGAACCCATCAACAGGGAATTTTTCTCTATCAGATAGTTCTTTATAAACTCTCTCAACTTCCTGATTCATTAGGTCGTGAAGACGAATCTCATAGCGTTCTTCGACAAGGTATTTTTTAACTTGGGCCACTAGCGCCTTTACAGAAAGGGGATGAGGGCTGTTGTACTCTTCCAAGATGAAGACTTTCTCAGACAATTCATCGAAAAATGCATCAGCGCTTTGAATTTGAATAAACTCGCCCTTGCGCAGCTGAATTAGCCTAATAGCGTTACCATCTGGAGGTCTGATATCTGTCCAATAAGTTGTGAACCTGTGGTTCTTGCATCTTTCCAGGGCGGAGCGCAAAGCGGTGTCCCACTCACCCGACCAGCCAGAGACGATTAGACCGAACTCGTCGAAGACGCGATCGAGAAGGTGATTGATATCTTCCTCATAAATAGCCAGCTCTTCGCGGGTATTTCTGATTCGAGTATCCAGATAATCTCCGTTCACTTTGATGATGGTGCAATTAGTGTGTACGAGTGGTAACGCACCTTTAACCGAATCCGCGGTGCTGATGACCGTTGGCTCGATCCCCTCTTCGGCCAGAGCTTTTTCTAGCAGATGATCGAAATTTGTCGTAACAACAACTCGAATATAGCCCCGAGCGACCATCCTTGCTATGGCCTTGTGGGCTGCAGTTGGCAGCTTTTTGCCTTCTTGCCTTTCCACTTCATCGGGCTCAAAATAATTTTTTAAAAGCTGATTTCGCTCGGCTGGAGATTTGGCGATCGTATCAAGCAACTCTGAATAATCCGGATCTTTGCCAAACTTGGCCTTGTACCAGGCTGCTGGATCGGGCTCGCAATCTTCGCGTTCAAGTTTCGCCAGCTTTCTTATAAGATCCAAAACGATCTCCCAGCCCGTCGGGATTTGAGCAGACCGAGAGACGCCCGAACCCAACAGAAGGGCGTAAACGCCCCTGTTGGCCTGGATGGAAAACGCCAGCGAAACCAGGGGATCTATCATGATATCAACTCGGCAAATTACTTACATAAATCAATCGGTATCCTCGCCTACAGCATCTTAGGTGGTCGTGGGTGGGGCACCAGGAAGGAGCCAAAAATATTTCCCGCGCCGCCGGCCACAGCGGCGCAGCATATCTTTTTTTCGCCCCATTACCCCCGCTTCCCTGCCCTCTCCCTCATCGCCCTTACAAATGCCAGGAACGGCGGCGAGGGGCGGCCGGGCCTCGACTTCATCTCGGGGTGGAACTGGGTGGCGAAGAAGAAGGGATGGCCGGGGATCTCGGCGATCTCCATCCGGTTGCTGTTCTTCCCCGAAAAGATCATCCCCTTCTCCTCGATCCTGGGGATGTACTCGGGGTTCACCTCGTAGCGGTGGCGGTGGCGCTCGACGATTCGAAGGGAGCCGTAGATCTCCTCGGCGAGGGACCCCTCCCGGAGGATCGCCTCGTAGTCGCCGAGGCGCATCGTCGCCCCCATATCCTCCACCCCCTCCTGCTCGGGGAGGATGGTGATGACCGGGTGGGGGGTATCGCCAAACTCGGTGGAGCTGGCGGCGGCAAGGCCCAGGACGTGGCAGCAGAACTCGACGACGGCGAGCTGCATCCCAAAACAGATCCCCAGATACGGGACGGCGTTCTCCCGGGCGTATTTTATCGCCGCCATCTTCCCCGCCGTCCCCCGGGCGCCGAAGCCTCCGGGGACGAGGATCCCGTCGAACTCTTCCAGGACCGCCCCGGCCGATCTCTTCTCCAGATCCTCGGCGTCGATCCAGGATATATCGGGCCAGGCCCCGGCCTCGATCCCGGCGTGCTTGAGGGCCTCGCGGATCGAGAGGTATGTGTCCTCCATGTGGGTCGTCCCTTGCGATCCGGCGGTGTACTTTCCGACGATCGCCATCTTGACGGAGTCCCTGACGGCGACCATCTTCTCGATCAGCTCCACCCAGTCGGTCCTGTGCTCCTGGGGGTAGAGCCGGAGCATCTTCATCAGGTAGAGGGGCGTCCTCTGCTCGTCGAGGAGGAGTGGGACCTTGTAGACGTCGTCGACGTCGTGGTTTGAGACGACCCCCTCGACGGGGACGTCGCAGAATAGGGAGATCTTCGACTTCGTCTCGTCCCGGAGGGGCTTTGTGCACCGGACGGCGACGATGTCGGGCTGAAGGCCCAGGGCCCTCATCTCCTTGACGCTGTGCTGGGTCGGCTTCGTCTTCTGCTCGCCGTCCGTCGTCGTCGGGGCGAGGGTGACGTGGACGAAGGCGATGTTGCCCATCTCTTCGTTTCGAAGCTGCCTCATAGCCTCCAGGAAGGGCATCCCCTCGATGTCGCCGACGGTCCCGCCGACCTCGATGACGCAGACGTCGCAGCCGCTCTCCCGCGCCACCGTCCGGATCCTCTCCTTGATCTCGTTGGTGACATGGGGGATGATCTGGACCGTTTTGCCCAGATACTCGCCGCGCCTCTCCTTCTCGATGACGCTCTTGTAGACCTTCCCGGTGGTGATGTTGTGGTCTCGGGTCAGCTCCACGTCCAAAAATCGCTCGTAGTTTCCGAGGTCCAGGTCCACCTCCCCCCCGTCCTTGAGGACGAAGACCTCGCCGTGCTGGAAGGGGCTCATCAGCCCCGCGTCGATGTTTATGTAGGGGTCGATCTTGATGGCCGTCACCTTGTAGCCCTGCTCCATCAACATCCGACCGATGGAGGCGGCGGTGATCCCCTTGCCCAGGCCGCTCATCACCCCGCCCGTAACGACGATGTATCTTGCGCTTATCACGTATCCGGGAAGGGTTTTCGTCCCTACATAAGAGTGACGATCAGAATAAAAGGGAATTTGGAGAGATCTTTTAAACGGGGATCTGAAAAGGGGGAGGATTCTGGCTACTGAAGAGACGGCTCCCATGGACGGCTGATGCGACGGACGCGGAGGACCTCCGGACCGCCTAGCGGGCCATCTCCTCCCGCAGCTCCGGCGGGAGCATATTCGGTATCCCGTCCTCGATGGGGTAGGACTCGCCGCAACCCTTGCAGCAGAGCTTCCCCTTCAGGATCTCCCCGTCCTTCTCCTCGAATACTTCGAGGTCCAGATCTCCCTTGCACATCGGGCATGCCAGAATCTCCATCAGATCGCGCTTCATGCTATTATCACCATATTGATCCGTTAAAAAAGTTGGCTCAGAGGAAGAGGAGCCTTCGGGCGTTCTGCGAGAGTATCATCCTCTTCTCCCGGGCCGGAAGGTCCATCCCCTCGACGAACTCGATCTCCTCCGCCTGGTCGGTCCAGGGGTAGTCGGTCCCGAATAAGACCCGGTCGGCTCCGATCTCCCTTATCAGATCGCCCGCCTCCTCTGAGGAGAGGCTCGGCGAGATGTAGGCGGTGTCGAAGTAGACGTTCTCCTCAGCCGGGATGAGGTACTCCCGGACGGCCGACCACATCTCCCATCCGCCCAGGTGTGCGAGGACGACGACGAGGTCAGGGTGGCGCTTCGCCATCCGGGCGAACCGGTCGGGGGTCCCGAAGAACTCCGGAAGGTCCTCGGGGACTTTGCCGGCGTGGAGGAGGAGGAGCATCCCCCGCTCGGCTACGCCATCGTAGAGCCGGTCGCACCTCGGGTCGTCGGGATAGAATCTCTGCATGAAGGGGACAGCCTTCACCCCCTGGACGCCGGAGGCCAGGAGCCGGTCGAGCTCCTCCTCGAGGTCTTCTTGAAAGGGGTGGATGGAGCCGAAGGGGATGAGGCCGTCTCCGTTCCCCGCGGCAGCGATGAAGAAGTCGTTGGTTGGCCCCACGTGCCTGGGGAGGGGAGCGAGGGGGAGGATGACCGACCTTTCGACGCCTGCTTTCGCCATCGATTCCTTGAGGTCTGAGACGGTCCCCAGCCCCGGCACCCGAACCCCCATCCTCCTCTTGACGGAGGATATCGCCTTGGGCGCCATATCGTCGGTGTAGATGTGAGCGTGAAAGTCGATGACCACAGCCTGAGGACCGCTCAAAAATATATAAAATTTCGCCCCGCTGGGACTCTATAGACTCTATATCATCCCCATCTCCGAGAGCCTCTCGGGGAGGTAGACCCTCGTCACGAAGTCGAGACCCTTTCCGGCGAAGGCCTGCTGCTCAGCCTTCTTCGATAGCTTCAACTGCAGCTGGATCTGCTCCTTCCAGTAGTCGGTGGCGAACCTCGGGTCCGAGAGCTCACTGCGGAGGGCCTGGAGGTCCTGGTCGGTGAGCTTGTCCGTCGAGAGGTCGTAGTTGACGATGTCCGTCGGCTGGACCCCCAGGAACTGGGCCGCCGGGGTCACCAGGTAGTCGGAGAGGTGGGCGCTCTTGATGGCGCCGTAGGCGACGGAGGCGTAGATCCGGTAAGACCAGGGGTCGCCGTCGGTGAATATGACGACCGGTAGGCTGAGCTCCTCGTTCAGCCTCTTTATCAGCCGGCGCGTCGACCGTGCGGGCTGCCCCTTCAGGTGGACGAGGATGGCGTCGTGCTCCTGGTCGAAACCGTTCTCGATGAGCCTTGCGTGCATCCCGCCGGTCTCTATGGCGACGACGAACTTGGCGTCGTGACCTTTGAACTCGACGTTGTCGACGTTGAAGGGGATCTGGTAGCCTGCCTCCCCGACGTCCTCCTGGCAGTGGATCGTCCTCTCGCCCCTCCGGGTCTTCTCGCTGATGGTGAGGGGGCCGAAGACGGTGGCCCCATCCTCCTCAGGCCTGACGTGGAAGTCCTCTCGCAGGAGGTAGGTGAGGATCTCCAGGTCCTCGACGAGCCGGTCGCTCTCGGCCTGCTCCCCGAACTTGGCGACGTCCCAGTTCTCGGAGATGTAGTATATCTCCCTCAAGGTGGAGCCCCGATTGTTCTTGAGGTGCTCGTTTATGAGAAGCTCCACCAGGTAGGTGGTCTTGAGGACGCTCTTAGCGCCCCGGACGGTCTTGACGGACCTGATGCTCTCCTGGTCGCCGTATACCCAGACCTCCCCATCCTGGTCGTACTCGATGTTCTTCTTCGTCCTGCTGGGGAGGGCGAGATGGGGGACGATCCCCTCCTGGAACTGGTCATAAAGCGTCTCGGCGAGCCCCAGGAGCCTCTCTTTTGTAACCGCCGCTTCCTTCATCTATCCCACCACCTTCGCCCCGCTGACGAGCTCGGATGCTACCCCCTCGATGACCGGTTCGGAGAAGCTGACCCCCTCCGAGGGGACGGTGTAGCTGATGCTCTGCCTCTCCCCCGGCCGGAGGGAGACCTTCCAGAGGTGGTCGTAGCCGTCCCCCAGGGGGATCACCCGTGCGGGGGGCTCTGTGGACCTCGCCTCCACCGAGACCGTCTCGTGGAGCTTGAAGGCGCAGGCAGAGTCGCCGTAGTTTGCGACGTGCAGGGTCACAAAGGCCTCGCCGTTCTCGGAGACGATGGACCTTTTGACGAGGAGGTTTCCCATGATCTTGGCGACGACGGGGTTTATGTCAGGCTCCTCCCGCTCGAGGAGCTCCGCCAGCTTCTTTGATATCCTAGGAAGGAGCTTCCTTATGATCTCCTCCTTCTCCTTCCTCTCCGAGAGGGCCGACTTCTTGGAGAGGTACCTTCGCAGCTTCCGCCCCACCTCCTTCAGCCCCAGCTCCACCTCCGCGACGATCTCGGGGACGTCGGCGACGGCGTCCTTCGACTCAGAGGTGAAGGGGATGTTCGTCGAGGCGATGTGGACGATGAGGGCGACGGGACCTGTGGGGACCCCGCCTCCGGGCTGGGAGAGGGAGTAGGTCTTCCAGGAGACGTTCTCGATGGCATGGGTCATGGCGCACCCCCCCTGCTGGTATAGGAGGGGAACTCTATTTGCAAACCTCAATACGTCCACCTTCCCGTCGGCCTTCAGCTCGCCGCCGTAGGCGAGCCCCACCTCCACCTGGAAGGGGTTACCGGAGTAGACCGCCACCGGCCGTGTGGCGGTGGCGACGAAGTCGACCCGATACTCCTTCTCCAGCCCTGCACGAATCAGATCCTCCCCGATGGGGGAGAGGCAATCGGTGGGCGGCGACTTCAGCCGCATCTGCTTGAAGGCGGCTAATAGGCGCGTCGCCTCGGCGTGGGTGAGGTCCTGGGGCGCCATCTCGGGGTCGAGCTCCGCCCTCTCGCAGATCTCCGAGGAGATGATCGCCCCGACGCTGGAGAAGGTCCCCTGGAGGAACACTCTCAGCTTCTTCTTGTCGGTGTACCGGAGCATCTTGATGAGGCCCCCGAGCTCCATCCCCCAGGGGTGGGGCTTGATCTCGTAGGAAGGCCGAGGCAGCTTATCCGTCGCCCTCTCGAAGACCTCGACGTTACCGTCGGGCTCGATGAGGGTGATCCGGGCGTGGGGGTTTACTATCGCCACGTTCTTCAAATAGCCATAAATCGACTGCCTGCGGCTCCGGACGTAGGACCCCTCCATCTCCAGCTCCACCCTCGTCCCGTGGGGGCGGTCCCAGTCCGTCTCCTCCGTCTTCAGGATCTCAGGCTCGTTGGTGGCGGTGTTGATCATCAGCTCCCACCGCCCCGCACCGTGGGTCGGTCCGATCCTGGTGGTGACCGCCGTCGGCCTTCCTGTGGTGAGCTGGGAGTAGAGGACCCCAGCGGAGATCCCTATACCCTGCTGCCCCCGGCTCTGCTTGAGGGTGTGGAACCTCGATCCGTAAAGGAGTTTGGCGAAGACCCGGGGAACCTCACTGCCGACGATCCCGGGGCCGTTGTCCTCCACCACCACCCGGAACCCCTCGCCACGCCTCATGATCTGGACGAAGATGTCCGGGAGGATATCCGACTCCTCGCAGGCGTCCAGGGAGTTGTCCACAGCCTCCTTGACGGTGGTTATGAGAGCCCTGGGGGCTGAGTCGAACCCCAGGATCTGGCGGTTCTTCTCGAAAAACTCGGCGACGGAGATGGCCTTCTGGTGCTTGGCCAGCTCCTCTGCTATCTCCATATCAGAAAAGAGGAGGGAGCTTTCAGAGCTCAGCCCCCACCACCGTCTGGGTCGCGGTCACGTTGTGAATCTCACGGATGGTGTCCACGAGGCGGTTTAAGACGGAGAGCCCCTCCACCTCCAGAACCACCACGAAGTCGTACTCGCCGAAGACGTGATAGACGTCCTTGATCCCCTCGACCTCCTTCAGGGCGTTGTAAACGGTCCTCTCCTGTCCCGGCACCACTTTGACCATAGTAACTCCGATCACCATATTCTATCACCACTCAATATAAACTCAGACATATTATATATACTTTTCAGGGCGAATTCCGGCTCGCTCGCCTCTGGTCTCAAGGCTATTTCCTCTTCTTTGGGGAGGATTTTTCCCCTCGGCCGAAGAAGAGTTCTTCCTCCTCCATCCTCTCGCCGCTCTCGATGCCCTCGTCCTCTTCGTAGTGAAGAGGTCCCTCTTCCAAGTCCTCAAACCCCCCGATACGCCTCTCGGCCTCCTCGGTCCCAAGATCCATGGGCTCGTCTTCGTCCCAGGCCGGCCCGGACCTCGCGCCGCTTCCCTTCGCCGGGTCTCCCCTCCTCTCGGCTCCGACCTTCGGGACCGAGACCTCCGCCTTCAGGGCCTCGATGGCCTTCGCCACCATCTCTCGGTACCTCACCAGGTCCGGCGAGTAGTGGAGGTGGGCTTTTCCCATGTCGGCCACGTCTCCTGGGGACTGGGACTTCTTCAGGAGTTCGTCGCCGCTGGAGAAGGCGTCGGCCCCTCCCATCTCCAGGAAAGACCCGAAGGCCTCTATGCGATCGAGGGTTCTCGCCGCCGTCTCCAGGACCCACCGGTCCCTCGTCTCGGCGTCGACCCTCTGGACGGACTCGGCCCTGACGGATATCAGCCTTTTGCCGTCCTCCGTCTCGTAGACGCTCGGCTTGCCGACGATGGAGACGAAGGCCGGAGGCTCGGTGGCTGCCAATACCTGGGCGGCGTCGGGCTGGTACTGGCCTGCGTAGACGAAGATGCTCCCCGTGGGGTCGGCGATCCTCCCCCTCCAGTACTCGACTTCGTCCCCCAGATTATCCTTCTCAGTGAGGGTTCCCACCAGAAGGACCCGGTTGCACCGCGCCCCCGTAGGGGTGATCAAGTAAAGAGGAGCGTACTGATCCTCGTTCTCCCGGAAGGATAGGTCGGAGTCCCGAAGCTCAGAGGCGAAGACCCTCCTCGCCACCTCTCTTGCGAAGCTCGCCATCTCAGATCACCGCCTCTGATTTTGCTCGATCGGCCAGGGCACGGACCTCCTCCTCGGCGACGGGGGAAAGCTGCGATATCGTCTCGACGAGGATGTACCGGTCGACGGTGGGGCCGGAGACGGTGTAGTATCTGCCCAGGAGCCTCTCCTGGATCATACCCCTCACCACCTCGTGGTCGAGGGCCTCCATCGCCATAGTCTTCGCCTCCTCCATCTCGATCCCCACGAGGCTCTCCGTCCTCTCGCGGTTGATGAGGACCTCCTGGACCTTCACCCCGTCGTCGAGGACCGCCTTTATCCGCAGGTCGTAGGTCCCCTCCTGCTTTCCGTGCTCGCCGCAGACCCCCTTCGTCAGCATCCTCCTGCAGATGGGGCACCGCTTGATCAGCCCCGATCCCTTCTGGACGTCCACCATGGCCCCCGTGAACTTCGCCTCCTGGGGGCTCACCTCGATCTCCTCCTCCAGGGGCTCGATGCCGCTCGTCCTGTTCAGCTTGATGCTGAACCTCCCCTCGAACTCGTCGGTGACGACGTTCTTGAATAGGTAGCTCTCGCCTTCGGCGAGATCGGCAAGCTCGGACTTAGCCCACTTGACGAACTTGATCACCCCAGAATCGTCGCCGATGAGACCAGTCTGGGATATCGTCTCGCTCGTAGGGTCCCAGAGCTGGACGACCTTAGCCCGGAGGTCGATCCACCGGCCGGCCTCTCCGATCTCTGAGATCTTCATCTCCTGGACCGGGCCTCCGGCCGGGGCCTCGGCAGCCACGACCTCGGAGGCGAGCTCCTCGATCCCGCTCGTCCTGTTCAGCTTGACGCTGAACCTCCCCTGAAACTCGTCGGTGACGACGTTCTTGAAGTGGTAGCTCTTTCCCGGCTCGAGCTCCGGAAGGTCCGACTTCGTCCATTTGACGAACTTGATGGTTCCCGTATCGTCCCCGACGAGGCCGGTCTGGGATATGGCGCTGCTGGAGGGCTCCCAGAGCTCCACCACCTTCACCTCCAGGTCGATCCATCGGCCCGGACCGCTGATCTCTCCCACCTTCAGGCGCTCGCTCTTCCTGGCGGAGAAGGACGTTGGAGCGATGCCGTGCTCTTTTAGAAAATAGTTGACGACGGACCGGGCAGCCTCGCCCTCGGGGACTCCGAACTTCTCAACGAGGAGCCTCAGACGGCTCTCCACCTCGTCTGCTGGAACCTCCACCTTCTGGTCCCGCAGCCGAGCCAAAATCTGCTCGACGATCTCTTTCATGACATTTGACCTCCAGTTTTTTTCAATAGAGAGGCAATATCCAAGAGGCTTTCATGGTAGATAAACTTACTTCCGGCGGGGCGAAAGTAATATTGGACCAGGGGAGTGTGAGGATATCGAGATGAAGATCACGACCTGGTTTGGATATATCGACACCTCCACCGGTGAGGTCTCTCTGGCCGGTGGATCTGAGGAGACGGCAGAGAGGCTTATGGGAATATCGAGAGAGTCGATCCCCGCCTCCGCCAGAACGGCCGCCACCACCATCGGGGAGGTCTGGGCGTCGGCGGTCCAGCCCGACCTCAGAAAGCTCGCCCTGAAAGGAGGGCTCTTCGAGGGCGATGCTGAGTACAACTCCACCCTCAGATCGGTGGCCCTGGACCTGGTGAAAAGAAAGCTGCGGGCCTCGGCCGACGCCGAGGCGGAGCTCCTCCAGACAGTCGAGGCCCTCGACGACCTCAACGAGGCGATAAACGCCCTGGAAGAGAGGCTCTTCGAGTGGTCGAGGCTCACCGACGAGCGCCGCCTCCGGGGGAGAGCCCTCGCCGAGCATCTTGCCGAAGAAGAGGGGCCAGTGGGGGAGTTCGCCCGATCGATCCTCGTCCTCACCGAGACGAGGAGATCGGTCACAAAGAGCCTGGAGACGGCGACGGCCCAGATCGCCCCGAACCTCACCGACCTCGCGGGACCGATCCTCGCCGCCCGGATCATCTCCAGGGCCGGTGGGCTCAAGAGTTTATCGGAGATGCCCGCCTCGGCGATCCAGGTGATGGGGGCAGAGAAGGCGCTCTTCAAGCACCTCCGGGGAAAGGCCCCCTCGCCGAAGCACGGCATGATCTACAGGCACCCTGCGATCATGGGGACGACGAGAGCCTTTCGGGGGCGAGCAGCTCGCGCTCTCGCGGCGAAGCTCGCCATCGCGGCTCGGATCGACCGGTACTCCGGAGAGGGGGACCCCCGCCTGAAGGTGGCGCTGGACCGGAGGATCGAGGAGATCAGGGAGAGCCCGCCGAGGAGGAGGAGGAGGGGCAAGGGGAAGAGGAAGGCAAAAGGCGAGATGAGAGGCGAAAGATAGGATCTGAGGGCCAAAGCCCATCAGATTTATAACGGACGC
Source organism: Candidatus Methanocrinis alkalitolerans (assembly GCF_029167205.1). Lineage (NCBI taxonomy): Archaea > Methanobacteriati > Methanobacteriota > Methanomicrobia > Methanotrichales > Methanotrichaceae > Methanocrinis > Candidatus Methanocrinis alkalitolerans. The sequence continues at coordinate 26,307 of NZ_JARFPL010000011.1, read as the reverse complement.
TTCGGAATATAGGGGATGAAGAAAGGGGTAGATGATGAACTGCAGAGTTTTATCGCTGCTGATTGCTCTCTCGATGCTGCTATCGTCTCCCGGGGTGCTTGCAGACTGGAAGATCGCAAAGAGCGTAGAGCAACGATCGACCATATACCTCTCCGGATACATGGACGAGATGTTCATCTACCAGACCGAGAAGGATATAGCAGGCTCGAAGCTCGTCTACGGAACCCGGGGCAGCGGGACCGCCTCCAGGACCATGGCCACCTACGCCGACGAGGATGAGATATACTTCAACGTCCGGGGCGAGTTCCACTACCGCCCTTACCGGCCGATGGACTCAGAGAGCGACCTTCGTAAAGCGCTCCGGGCCAAAAATCTCGAGGTTGGGACAGTCGTCTCCGAGAGCTACACCGGCGGCGTGTACCTGATAAGGGACGCGACGCCTTCCAACGACGATGGGGTTATCATCCACCAGATCGGCTCGTCGAGGAGGCCGACGGTCGGCCTCGGCTCCTGGTGAAGGGAGAGCGACTCGGCTCCTGGTGACGGGGCGGAGAGCTGGGGAGGCTTCCGACTCCATCAGATTTATAACGGATGGTCCAGAATATCAAGCTTAGAAAAGGGGTTTATCATGAAGGCCAGAACTCTGCTGTCGCTCGCAGTCCTCTCTTTGATCGTATCATCTCCGACGGGGCTTGGAGCCTGGAGCATCGCCGGGAACGTCACGGAACACTCTTACATATACCTCTCCGGGTACATCGACGAGATGAAGATCTACCAGACGGATAAGGGGTTTTCCGGCCAGAAGCTCGTAGTCGGGACCCAGGGGAGCGGGATCGTCGATCGGAGACAGACCGCCTACGTCGGCGAGGACGAGATGTACTTCAACGAATGGGGGTTCTTCGATCATCGTCCCTTCGCCAGCCAGAACGCCGAAAGCGACCTTCGTAACGCCCTCTGCGCCAAGAACTACAAAATGGGGACCGTCATCTCCGAGAGCTACACCAACCTCGATTACCTGATCAAGGACACCACCATATTCCAGAACGATAACGCATCAGTCTACCAGATCGCATCCCAGGGGAGGGGGACGGCGAAGCTCGGGGCCCGGGTGAAAGACGGCTCCAAAGGCGTCACCATCATGACCTACGGCGGGACCTACATCGGCGACTTCAACATCCGCCAAGAGATCGGCTCCGGAAACCAGCTGTATCTGACCTGCCCTTAAACGATAGACCCCAAGAGGGGAGCTAGACGAGAGGACGCGGCTGCTTATTCTCCGGCAGGACCGGCAACGGCATGGTGTTTATGAGGATCGGCCGGTCCACCTCCTTCGCCCTCTCCACCAGCACCTCCTTGCCCCAACCCGTCAGGCCGAATAGAGGGACGGCGGTCCCCACCTGGACGAGGGGCCGGACCTTCTCCCGGATGTACCTGGAGGCGCAGCCAGTCACGATGTCGGCGCAGGCCAGGAGCCGCTCCGCCTCCTCTTCACCGATTCCCGTCAGGTGGACCCCGACGATGAGGATTCTGACCTTCAGCTCTTCTTCCAGGTCCCTAAGCCTCTCTGCGGCCTCCATGTCGGCGACGGTGACCGCGAACCTAGACCACATCTCGGAGGCCAGCTTTGCTCCCGCCACCTGATCGATCTTGGCAGTCTCCGGGTCGAGGACGACTCCCCCCCTCTCTTCGATGCCGGCCAGAACTTCCGGTATCGGATCGGTGCTGACGAGTCCCGATATCCAGCCCCCCATCCCCTGGATGAGGCTGGGGTTGGAGGTGATCACCGTCCCGGCACCGTCGCAGACGGTGACGGCGCCATCTATGAGCCTCCGGGAGGTCGCCGTCATCATCACCTCCGAGGCGCCGAATCCGACGAAGACGTCCATCTCCAGCTTCCTTCTTGGGGTGAACATCCCGTGCTCTTTCATCCGAAACACCATGTTGGCGGCCGCGGCCTCTGGGGTTATCTCCTTTATCCCCCGGACCTTATCGAAGAGGGGACACCACCTGATCAGAGGCACCCCCGTCTCGACGACCCGCTCGTCCTTGACTTTAACCCTAGTCTTTCCCAAAAGCTCCATCTCGTCCAAGATCAATCACCGTCCAAGACTTCGAAGTAGACCCGCCTGTTGGCCCTACCCTTGTTCTCGGCCTTGAGCATCTTTATGGACCCGATCTTTCCGGTCCTCCCGACGTGGGTCCCTCCACAGGCCTGAAGGTCGACCCGAGACCTATCCTCACCGATCTGGTTGCCTGTGATCATCGCCCCCGTCTCCCGATAGATGACGGAGGAGAGGAGGTGGCAGGCGGCGTGGCTCCTCATGAATAAGTAACTCCTCTCCCGGTCGATGGACCCTGCCACCCCGTCGCCTTCGACGAGCCCCTCTCTCCCCAGCTGGCAGCAGATCTTGCCGTCGGTGAGGCCGACGTATAAAACTGAAAAACTCCTCGCAACCTCTCGCCAATAAGCCTGTATCGTGGGGCTGCCCTCCGGAGTGGAGGTAGAAGGCGGTCGTATCCAGGACGAGACGGTCGCCTTCTAGCGACCTCCTCCACCCTGGCCTCAAAGCTCTTCAGATAGCTGTCAATGATGTAGAGCCCTTTCAAGAGATCGCCTCATGAGCCTGATATTATATCGAGCTCTCCTGGGTAAGGGTCAGTAAAATCAGTTTCGATCCTTCGGAATCGAACCGGGCATAACCTTCGCCCGGTCCGGATTAGGATATAATTATTTTGAACGTAACTTATATATGGATCTATAACTACCAGACCAATGGTGACCGCATTGAGGAATGTTTCGCTACCCGCTCAGAACGTTGAACGCGATGAGTTCGCTTCGATACTGATGAAGATCGGCCTCAAGAGGAACGTGGCGAAGGTCTTGACGTATCTCGCCTGCGTCGACGAGGCCACCTCTCGCGAGATCGAGATGGGGTCGGATCTCCGGCAGCCCGAGGTGAGCATAGCCATGAGGGAGCTAAGGAAGCTCGACTGGATAGCCGAGAGGGACGAGAAGAACCCGGGGAAGGGGAGGCCCTATCGGATCTATAAGCTCAAGAAGGGGCTATACGACATCATCGACTACCTGGAGACGAACAAGAGGGCAGAGACCGAACAGGTGATGACGAAGATCGGAAGGCTCAAAGAGCTGAAGTCCTCATGACGCGGAAAACCATAGGATCTGTAACTCTTCTCTTCTAAAAGCTCATTATTCGGCTGGCGAGGACGATGGGGGGTCCATTCGCCGCCAGACGAAATTCCAGACATCTCGCCCGACGGCGCGGGTGGCGGCAGCGTTCTGACCTTCGTCCTTCAGCCGAAATGCTCCTCGAATAACTTCGGGATATCCTGGGGTCGCTCCAGCATCCCGACCCCCTCCATCGCCGCCAGCCTCTCGACGTGCTCGACGTCCTCCTTTCTTATGACGAGCAAGAGGTCTCTGCCGTCGGGGAGCTTCGTCGTCACCTCCCCCTCCCGAAAGTCTGATGGCATTATGTAGAGGGGGAGGAGGACCTTCTGGCTCATGATGGCGGCATTGGTGAGCATGGTGTCTGCGATCCGCAAGGATATCTTCGCGACGGTGTTGGAGGTGGCAGGCGCGATGAGCATGAACTCGAATCTCCCCATCTGGACCTGCCCCGCGAGGAAGGGAGCGTTGGCGTTCGCCTCCACCCAGATCTTGTCGAACTCCGCCTCCAGCTCGGGAAAGAGCTTGTAGTACTTGACGACCTGGTCTCCGGCCTTGGATATGTAGACCCTGATCTCCACATCGTCGTCATACTGGCGCCTCATCTCCTTCATCACCTCGGCAGTCTCCCGGATCCGGTCGCCGGAGCCGGTGACCCCCCAGACCACCTTCTTCTTCGGCCTCTTATCGGTCATGATATCCCCTTTATCCATCCACATATTGATTTATCTTTCCTTTTCGGAGACGGCGCCCCCCAGATGATCTGAGAACCTCCGGACGGTCTTCCTGAGGGACCTCCACCCCTCCTCGTCATCAACGACCCCCTCCAGAGTGTCCCTCGACCAGAAGGTGGCGCCGAGGTTCGCGCCGAAGGAGCCGCCGCCGACGGGGACTGCTCCGTTGAGGACGTAGAAGTTTATGATCTGCTGGATCGCCGGCTCCTGCCCCCCCATCCTGTCCCCCCCGACGGCGATCGCCATGCCGACCTTCCCCCGGAAGAAGTCGAAGTCGGCGGCCACCAGCGCCCGGCACCGGTCCATCACCGCCTTAGTCTGGGCGGAGACGCCTCCGTTGTAGATGGGGGTCGCAAAGACGATACCGTCGGCGTCCCGGAGGAGGGGGTAGAGGTCGTACATGTCGTCTTTTATCCTGCACTCCTTGTTTGAGAGACAATAATCGCAGTGGAGGCAGGGGCTGATTCTCTTGCCCCTGACCCCGAAGAAAGAGGCGGAAAATCCCCTCTCCTCCAGCATCTTCAGCGCCTCCCTCAGGACGTGGTCCGTCGCCTTCTCCCGAGGGCTGCCACATATTCCCACGATCTTCATGACGATTATATTAATTTCGTATGTGATTTATATTTATCCATTCCACCCTTCGCATCCAACTGGCACCACCCCAGCAGCTCATCACCTCACCATCGCGCCCCCACTCCAAAAGCCACCCTCATCACCTTTGGCATCATCTGGGCCGCCACCGCCGTAGGCGGCGGCGCATCCTCCGTCGAGGGGAGATGGTAAATATCCCCTCGCCATTTTTGGGATTGATGAGCGAAGCCGAGAGCAAAAAAAGCGTCCTCTTCATCGCCACGGTGGCGGCCTTCCTCCCGGCCTTCGCGAACTCGGCGATCAACGTCGCCCTCCCTCCCATCGGGACGGAGTTTGGGATGGACGCCGTCCTCCTGGGGTGGGTGGTGACCGCCCACCTCCTGGCGATGGCGGTATTCATGGTACCCCTGGGGAGGGCCGCCGACATTTGGGGGAGGAAGAGGTTCTTCACCCTGGGGATGGCGGTCTTCGCCTTATCGTCCCTCTTCTGCGCCTTCCCCAGTTCCGGCTCCGCCCTGATACTCTTCCGGTTCTTCCAGGGGATGGGAAGCTCCATGATCTTCGGGACGTCCGTAGCCCTCCTCACCTCCGTCTTCCCCCCAGGAGAGAGGGGCAGAGCCCTGGGGATCAACGTCACCGCCGTCTACCTCGGCCTATCCCTGGGCCCCTTCCTCGGGGGGATCCTCACCGAGTACCTGGGATGGAGGTCCATATTCCTCCTGAACGTCCCCCTGGGCATATTGGTCGTCCTCCTGACGGTCCGAAGGCTGAAGGGGGAGTGGATCGAGGCCGCCGGGGAGAGGTTCGACGGCCTCGGCTCGGTCATCTACGCCCTCGCCCTCGTCTCTACGATCTACGGCCTCACCTCCCTGCCGTCGGCCAGCGGGGCGGCCTTCCTCGCCCTCGGCCTCGCGGGGATCGCCGCCTTCGCCCTGGTGGAGCTGAAGAGCGATAGCCCCGTCCTCAACGTCCGGATATTCCGGGAGAACCGGGTCTTCGCCCTCTCAAACCTGGCGGCCCTGATCAGCTACGGGGCGACCTTCGCCGTCGCCTTCGTCCTCACCCTTTACCTGCAGACGGTCAAGGGGCTCTCCCCCCTCTACGCCGGGCTCGTCCTGGTGGCCCAGCCTGCAGTCCAGACCGTCCTCTCCCCCTGGGCGGGGAGGCTCTCCGACCGGATGGAGGCCCAGGTCGTCGCCTCCGGCGGGATGGCCCTGACGGCGGTGGGGCTCCTCCTCCTCGCCCTGGGCCTCGACGCCGAGACCGGAGTCGGCTTCATCATAGCCGTCCTCGCCCTCCTGGGGACGGGCTTCGCCTTCTTCTCGTCGCCGAATACCAACGCCATCATGAGCTCTGTAGAGAAGAGGGACTACGGCGTCGCCTCGGGGATGGTGGGGACGATGAGGTCCCTGGGGATGATGACCTCCATGGCCATCGCCATGACGGCCCTATCGGTCTTCATGGGCAGGGTCCAGGTGACCCCGGAGGTCTATCCGCAGTTTATGGAGGCGGTGACGGCCGTCCTCTCCGTCTTCGTAGTCCTCTGCGTCGTCGGGATCTTCGCGTCCCTCGCGAGGGGGCGGGTGAGGAAGGAGGAGTGACCCTTCCTTCAGTTACAGAGGCAGGGCGGGCCCCCTCATGAGAGATCGGCAGCTATATACCCGCAGAAGGCGAGAGTACCTCTCGCGCTTGAGGGGTTTGGGGAAACCCTGAGAGTATTGGGGGTTAGATATGAGGATATATCTGGTACTTTTAGTGGCGGCGGTCCTGATCTTCGGATCGGCGACGGCCGTCTCCGGGAAGCCGCCAGCGACAGGTGCTGCGCCAGCCGGCCAAGAGAACTCCGCAGTCGGAGATTTTGTGATGGCCAAGTGGAAGAACGACGTACCCTACGGCCAGATCAAGAAGGCCGGGGGTGAAAGCGGGCCGACGACGGGCGGGGCCCCCGGATGGGCGGCGGCCGTCGGCGCTGGCCAGGGGGTGCAGCAGGTCCAGGAGGGAGAGGCAGCAGGCCTCGACGGCCGGATCCCCGGAGGCCATCACAACTCGATCGTCCTAGAAAGCAGCCAGATCGCTGCCTCTGGCGGAGCCGCCTCCGGAAGCCTCATCCAGGCTTCGTCGATGACGGGCCAGATCGACGCTGGCCACCACAATACGATAATCTTCGAAGCCTCCCAGATCGGCTGGACGGACGGCTCCGCCACCAGCGACCTCGTCCAGCTGGCAGAGGCGAGCGGCCTGATCCTGGGAGGTCACCACAACACCATCATAATCGGGTCTCTCCAGGCGGCGGGGCAGAGTTGATGGCGGAGGCGCCGGGGGAGGAGATGGGATGGCCACTCCCCCACTCCGATCCGATCCTGAGAAGCCTGGAGGAGATCTTACGATCCTCTCCGTATTCATCGTCCTGTGTGTGGCCCTTCGCTGTTTTGTGTCGGTAAATTTAAGGGATCGCAAATCCTGTGGACCGGCCGTAACAACTTCATGATTGCCGAAAATCAGGTGCGTCATGAACGATATCGCTACCAATCGCCTTAGAGGCAGGACCCAGGGAGGTATTTTCATGATTGAGTCCGCTTATCGCTATCTTGAAGTCGCCCCCATGAAAATAGCGAAGAGCCACTTTAATCTTCCACCTCTCTCCCCTTCTTCCCCCGCCCGTACTCCTCCTTTATCGCCTCGACCATCTCCTCGTCCGCCTCCACCACCAGCGCTCCGATGTAGTTGCAGTCCTTGCAGTGGTAGACCTTCCCGATGGCGCCCCCGGTCTCATAGTAGAGCTCGGAGCTGCCGCAGACGGGGCAGACCTCCACCATCTTCTTCTCCTTCTTCTCCTTCCTATCCTTCCCTTCCATCTTCTCTATATCTTCAGACATGAACCACACCCCTTCAAATTCCATCGAGGCCGTCAAGAGACGCGGCGGCGGGATCGAGCCGATGCGCCGCGCCGTGCCCCTCGCCTCCACCTCTGCCAGGACCGTTCAAGAAACCGATGAGAGAGCCAGATCGCAGAAAGCGACCCCAGGTGGGCTGAGAGGATCCATGGGGCGACCGTCTCAGAACCTTCTCCTGGGACGCGGTTTCGACCTGTTCTCGGGGCTCATATCCCTCGCGACGCTGGCGGCGACGAACCGGTCCACCCTCTCCTCCCGGATCTTCCTCTCCCGGACCATCTTCGTCACTACGACGTAGTTGGCGATGAAGAAGAGCGGAAGCAAGAGGATGCAGATTACTACGATCTGCCAGATCTCCAGATGGTAAGTGGCGACCATGGGATATAAATTATCCTGCCGGTATAAAAATTCACCGGAACTTGGAGAGGAGCCTCGAGTAAAACTCCCTCTCCTCTCCTTCAGAGGTCCGGGCGAGCCTCTCGATTATCAGCTCCGGGGTGCTCTTGGCCAGCCGATAATAAACGGGGGTTCTGTCGACGATCAGCTCGCCGTCTTCGTCGAGCCCCAGGGCATCGATCCCGTCGATCCTCAGATCCTCTTCGGAGAACCTCGCCACGTCTTCGGCGAGGTGGCTGACGAAGATGGCCACCGACCCGCCCCTCGACAGCTCGTCTAAGAGGGAGGCTATGATCTTGGCGGAGGCTCCGGGCTCGGTTATCGCCTCCAGCTCGTCCGCCAGGACTATCTTCCTCCCCCCGCCGGCGAGGACTGAGAACTTCCTCATCGTCGCCTCGAAGGCCCCCGCCCCCAGGGTTCCCCGGCTCTTTCCGAAGTAGTAGAGGCTATCGAAGATGGTGATGCGACATGCGGCCGCAGGCACCGGAAAGCCCATATGTGCCAGGATCACCACCTGGGCCACCAGCTCCAGGAGCGTCGTCTTGCCGCCGGAGTTGACGCCGCTGAGGATCGCCGTCCTCTCCTCCGCCTCGACGAGCCCCGTCGGACCGACGGAGTAGCTGACCGGCTCGGGATCCTGGAGGAAGAGGTTCCTCCCTTCAATAAATCCGACGCACCCCTCCTCCGCGAACGTCGGCATGAGAAGCCCCCTCTCCAGGGCGAAGGTGCCTAGGGAGTATCCGACGTCGAACTCCAGCAGCTCCTCGTGGAGAGCCTCGACGAAGCTCCACCTTCCGGCGAGCTCCCTCGCCAGATCCCTGAGGGAGTTCAGCCTCTTCGCCTCCGCCCTCTTGCGCACCTCCTGGACGAAACGGATGAGAGCCTCCCGATCCTCTTCCAGGGGATACCTCACCTCCTGCGGGATGATCTCCTCGAGGCTCGCCCTCTCAGCCCCCTTCATCTCCAGATCGGTGGAGGCCATATCCCTCGCCTCCTTCAGGACCTCGTTGAAGGTCTCCCCCATCCTCGACTTGAAGACGTCCCGCAGGTCTCCTCCCCGCCCCAGGGCGGAGAGGAGGTCGTCCCCGGCGAGGGTGAGGGAGAAGCGCTCCATCCTCTTCTTCAATTCGGCGTTCCCCCACCCCACCGCCTCCGCCACCCTCCCCTCCGCCTCGGCGATGATCCTGTCGAGGCGGAGGAGCTCGGGGTCTTCGTCGACCTTCAGCCTCGCGAGCCGCTCTGAGAGGTCGTCGAGGCCTTCGAAGGAGGCGACTTTGGATTCCGCCAGCACCTCGGCCGCCTCCACCATCGCCTCCAGGATGGGGCCGTTCTCCTGGTATCGGCGGAGGACCCGTTCAGGGACGAGGTACCAGTCCTCGTCGCTCTCCGCCTCCTCGATCTCGGGGAGGGCGAAACTGTCGATGGAACCGCCCAGGAGGGTGACGCGATCGTACCCCTGGGCCAGGTCCCTCAGCTCCCTCAGGCTCTCGACGAGGTGGACGTCGATGGCTCTATCGACCCCACGCTCCTTCAAAGCCCTGATGGCGGAGGGAGAGTCGACGGCGACCGCCCGGTTCCTCACCCTCGCAGCCGCCTCTTTTCGAAGGGGCTTGATCCTGGAGAGGTGGACGGATAGGTCGCAGCCCGCCAGGAGCGAAGCCGAGGTGATGGCAGATTCTGCAAACCTTCTGTTCTCATCCACCATATTTCGGGATGACGAGGGGAAATAAGTTGCCAGCTTCTCTCGAGCCCGGTCGGTATGGGCCTGGCTCGTCAAAAGCTCCATCAGGGAGTCATAGATCCGGACCGCCTCCTCGGTGACGAGAAAGTCTGTGGGTTTGACTGAGTAGACCGCCCCTCTCGCCCTCTGGACTAGGGCGACCGCCTGGCGTTGGCTCATCCCCCTCATCCCCTGAAGCCCCGCCACATCCCCTCTCAGCAGAGCCTCAAGAGCAGAATCCTCATCTCCGTAGTGGGCCGCGAGCCTCTCATTCAGCTTGGCGCCCACCCCTGGAACGTCTATCAGCCTCAAACCTTACCAGAGTCGATGGGAGACGATATAGCCGTTTCCCCGAAAGAAACCTTATTATCTCCCCCCTCGGAACCTATCTATCGTGCTGATCCATCAGATATTGAATATCGACCCCCGAGAAGAGGTCTTCTTGGCCGAAGAGTGCCTCGCCGACCTGATCGCCCTCCCGGTGACGATGGAGGTCCTGGAGTCGGGGGAGGGTCTGAGGGAGTCGATAGAGATAAGGGAGGTGGGGGATGGACGCGATGAGGGGGGGGACGACGGTGCCCTCCTGGGAGTCGCCCTGAAGATCAGAGAGCCGACAGATCTCTGGCTCCTCTTAACGGACCGCTATGGTGAGATCGAGCTCTTCGGCGCCCTTCCCAAAGGCTCAGCCTCCAAGGTCGTCAGGGCCCAGGAGGAGAAGTTCTTGGAAGCGCTGGTGGAGTGGCTGTCTTTCGCCCTCAAAGAGGAGCTATTCTGCGAGAGCTGCCCCGTCAGAAGCCCCCCCCTCTTCGTCCCCGAGAGGGAGGCGAGCCTGGAAAGGTTCCTGAGACCGCATCTTCCCAGAGGAGGCGAGGTCCTGGAGATTTGCTGCGGGAGCGGGATGGCCACCCAGACCCTGAAGTCCCTGGGGTTTCGCCCCTGGACCGTGGACCTGGACAGCTGCGAGATCTGCTTGGGTTTGAAGTCTGGGCACCTGGACCCGACAAGGGCGATGGTCCTGGACGCCCGCCTCTTGAGCCGGTTCATCTCCCCCCGGAAATTCGACGCTGTGGTGGGGTTCATGGTGGGGCTCATAGACGCCGTCAACTGGCCCCTCTGGAAGGATATCCTCACCTCCTCGGCGGAGCTGGCGAAGGATCTCGTCATCTACACCACCTACACCGAGAGGGAGGCAAAGATGGTGGCAGAAGCCATGAACTGCGCCGGATGGTGCGGCGAGGTGGTGGCAAACCCCGACGACCTCGGGATATACGATCAGTGGGCCTGGGTCGGGCGGAGGCGCCGTTGACGAAAGGTTAATACCGTCCCAGATCAAGAGATGGCGATAGAGGTGATGCTTGTGCCTAAATTCAAGAAAAGAGACGTTGAGAGGAAGGGCGACAAGAAGACAGAGAACCTGGAGAAGAAGCTGATAGAAGAGAACCTCGATGATCTCGTGGGCACAGGCGGTGAAGAGGAAAAGTGACCTCCCACTCGGTGAGAATCCTGGCCGAGGGGCGCGTCTCCGAAAGACGGTTCGAACTGGAGAAGGGGCTGACCTACGACGGCCTCTTCGAGCTGTTGAAGGTAAACCCCGAGACGGTGGTGGCGCTCTTCGAAGGCCACCCCGTTTCCAACGACGAGGTGGTTGAGGCTGGCGACCTGGAGATCGTCCGGATAGTCTCCTCAGGTTGAAGGACCTCGTCAGCTGTTGCTCAGCTTTCCGCTCAGATCCTTCAGTCGGCCGATATTTTCCATCACCCTCGCAGACTCTCTCCTCTTCTCTTCTTCAAAATGGGTTATTATCTCCTCCAGGGTTATGGTCAGACGATATACCTTCATCGGCCTTCCTTTGCCGTCCTTCTTTATCTCCCGCTCCTCGACCCAGCCGTTGTTCCGGAGGGTTCTCATGGCGATGCTCACCTCCGGCTGCCGGAGGTTCGATCCGATCTCAATCTCTCGGGAGGTTGCCTCCTGGACGTTGGCGAGGTAAGTGATCATGCTGGCGACGTTTCGGGGGATTCCGAGATCCCGCAGAACCTCTACGAACTCCCGGTCGGCGTCGTCCAAAACTTTGACCGAAAATTGTCTCATAATAACCACATCTATTTTTCTGGTTACAAAATCATTCTCATATAAATAGCTTATTTTTGTTTATCCAGAAAGATTATCGATTCGAGATCTTGCGGCTCGATATACCCCATGGGAACCGACGACTATCCCCAGGGCCATCCCCTCCTCCAGGATATCGGCCATCTCCTCTCCGGCGAGGTCGATGGAGAACCTCCTCTTTAAATCTGATCTAATCTGATCTGCCGATAGAGGGAGGATCGAGCTGTTGAGGACCCTTTCGGTGAAGCCCACCAGGTCTTCGTGGACCGCCCAGGGGTAAATGATCCACCTCCACTCGGAGATCTCCTCGGCGTAGTAGTCGGGCTCAAATGCCGAGCTGGTCTTGTGCTGCAGAACTGCGGTCCTCACTTCCATCGGCCCCAGCCCCTCGAGGTAGCCGACGGCTGTGGCGAGAGTTTCTCCGGTGTCGGTGACGTCGTCGACGATCAGAACCCTCTTGCCGGATGCGTCCGCAGCCAGGGGGAAACGTACCACAGCATGATCCTTTTTTCGGGCTGCCATCCCCCAGTGCTCGACCTTCATGCTGGTGAGCTGATTGTGGACGAGGAAGTCGCAGACGACCCGGCCGGGGACGTAGCCGCCCCGGCCGATGGCCACCACCAGGTCCGGCCTCCATCCCGAGGCCTTGATCCTCCGGGATAGGGACTTGGCAAGATCGTAAAACTCGTCCCAGGCCACAAGGTCGCAGGGGAATGATTCGGGGTTCATCGAGATATGTATCGACGTTCGAATTTAAATAATTTAAGCAGCCTCGCCGGTTCTCATCCTCCGACCCGTTGGGATCGAAGGGGATGACGAGAAGGTAAATATACCATATTCTGCATCGCCTGGACTTATGGCAACGAAGCTGGACCCCTGGGGCGCGGTCTCGATAGACGACTACTCGAAGCTCTTCGAGGAGTTCGGGATATCGAGCTTCGAGGAGGTTCTGCCCCAGATCGACGATCCCCATCTATATATGAAAAGACATATAATATTTGGCCACCGCGACTACCAGAGGGTCGTCGAAGCAATGAATGAGAAGCGCCCCTTCGCGGTGATGAGCGGCTTCATGCCCAGCGGGAGGGTCCACCTCGGCGGCAAGATGGTGATGGAGGAGATCATCTGGCACCAGAAGCAAGGGGGGGACGCCTTCGTCGCCATCGCCGACATGGAGGCCCACTCCGTCCGGGGAATCAGCTGGGAGAGATGCCGCGAGATGGGGATCGAAGAGTACGTCCTGAGCATCATAGCCCTGGGCCTTGAGCCGTCGGCCACCATATACTTCCAGTCGAAGAGGGGAGCCGTCCGGGACCTCGCCTTCGAACTCGCCTCTGCCGCCCGGTTCTCGGAGCTCGCCGCCATCTACGGCTTCTCCGGGGAGACGAACGTCGCCCACATGGTCTCCGTTATGGTCCAGAGCGCCGACATCCTCCACCCCCAGCTCGCCGAGAACGGGGGGCCGAAGCCGGTGGTGATCCCCGTCGGCTCCGACCAGGACGCCCACATAAGGCTCACCCGGGACCTCGCCGGGAGGATGAGAAAGTTCCTGGTGGAGGAGAGGGAGGGGTACGTCAGCCTCCGGGGGAAGGCAGCGGGCCCAGAACTGATCGCAGCGGCAGAAGCCCGCCTGAAGGAGATGGGGTACCGGAAGGTGAAGAAATACGAGGAGCACGTCGACGTCTTCGACGCAAAGGACGCAGGGGAGGTGGAGGAGATCGCAAGGGAGCTGGAGGTGGAGGCGGGAGGCTACGGCTTCGTCCCGCCTGCGTCCCTCTACCATCGGTTCATGACCGGCCTCACCGGCGGCAAGATGTCCTCCTCGCGCCCCGAGAGCCACATCGCCCTCACCGAGGACCCCGAGGAGGCGGCAAAGAAGGTGATGAGGGCGGTCACCGGCGGGAGGCAGTCCCTCGCCGAGCAGAAGAAGCTGGGGGGCGAGCCGGAGAAGTGCACCGTCTACGAGCTTCTCATCTTCCACCTCTCCGAGGACGATGGCGAGCTTGGAGAGGTCTATGACGAATGCAAGAGCGGCGCGAGGACCTGCGGGACCTGCAAGAAGGAGGCTGCGGAGAGGATCCGGGACTTCCTCGTCGAGCACCAGCGGGAGAGGGAAGCGGCCCGGGAGAGGCTCTCTGAGTACGGGCTGTGAGGAAATTGTGAATTGAAAAATAAAATTCTATATTGAAAACGAATGAAAAGATCTTCTTAATACTGGACCATCCTGGGGAGCTCCTTAGCATGCTCTATCCAAGACTTCACCTCGGCGAGGGTTGGATTCCTCGTTACGAGCTTGTTGGCCTCGTTCACCTCCACCATCTTTGCATGGAGGTTCTCAGGGACCCTCTTGGAGAGCTCCACCACGGTGTCAACTCCAGCCACCTCCAAGAGATCCGAGTACTTCTCCCCTACACCCTTGACCCTGAAGAGGTCCGCCCGGTTCACCCACCCCAATATGAGATTCTCCGCGATCCCAGTGTTTTGAGAGATCCCAGTCCGACCGTTCTTGCTTGAGCCAGATTCGAGGAGCTTCTCGACGGTGTTGATCCCTGCATTGGCGAGGGACTCGGCATACTTCGGATCAATACCGCGGATATTCAATATGTTGGTCAATAAAACCACCAGATATTCCTTGTGGCTTTGAGCTCTACTTCTTAAATCCGAGATCTTTGGCTTTGCCTGCTTTTATCAGCTCTTCTGCCTGTGCGGGTGGTACATCTGATATACGATCACCCTTCTTCCCAAGTCCTTCTACATCCTTAAGCAGTTCGACTCTCACCATAAAGATCCTCCTTTTCTAGTTCTCCATCTCGATCTCGTCCTGTCATTCCGCCCATCAAACGATAGATTGATCGTTCTGAAGGGAAAGTGAACTTCAAGGGTTTTTCAGAGTCAAGTTTTGTCGGGAGATCTATAAATAATTATCTATTTCGCCTAATCTATATTAAGAAGATCGACGGCCGGAACACCCATCATTGCTACGCCGACCCTCACCATCAGGATGACGGTTCGAAGAGGAGGACGATCCAAGACAAAATGGCCCCCCAGCCTTCGGTCTCAACCCTCCCCCTTCCTCTTCTCCACCACCCGGATCTCTTCGATACAGGTCGTGGGGTAGTTTCCGGTCCCGTCCTTCTCACGGTATTTGACCATGTCCCAGACGTTAAGGAGCGCCGCCGAGACCCCTACCAGCGCCTCCATCTCGACCCCGGTCCTGCCGACGGAGGCGACGGAGACCGTCGCACTGATCCGATCCGGCTCCATCTGGAAGTCGACCTCGACGCCGGTGATGGGGATGGGGTGACACATGGGGATCGTCCGCGGCGTCTCCTTCACAGCCTGGATCGCCGCCACCCTCGCCACGGTGAGGACGTCACCCTTCTTCACCTCGCCCCTCCTGATCGCCTCCACCGTCTCCTCCCTCAGGCGGATGGTGCCGGTGGCCACAGCCCTTCGGCCCACCGCCGGCTTCTTGGTGATCTCCACCATACCGCCACGATATCCTTTAAGGTCCCCTGCCGATGTCATACGATCCCGTCCTTACGGATCAAAAGTTCATGGCAGCGGGTATATTCTCGATGACGTCGGTGGCCAGGAGAGAGTATCCCTTCTCCTGACAGGCCAGGTCCCCGGCGGTCCCGTTGACGAAGGCGGCGGCGACGGCGGCCCGCAAGGGCGAGGCCCGAGAGTAGAAGGCCCCCGTGATCCCGGCCAGGACGTCCCCGGTCCCTCCGACGGTCATACCGGGGTTTCCGGTGGCGTTCCCCCTGATGACGTCGCCGTCGGTGATCAGGTCCACCTCGCCCTTCAGGAGGACGGTGATCTTCATGTCCCTGGCGAAGGTCATCAGGGTCTCCCTCTGGACCCGACCCGGAGGGAGCTTGATGGAGCTGACACGCCGAAATTCGCTCTCATGGGGGGTGATGATCCCCTTGAGGGGGATTCCCGGGAGGAGGGCGTCGGCGTCCAAGACGACCCTCTCGCACTCCGGGATGATCTTCGCGAGGGCCTCCCTCGTCGCCGGGTGGCGGCCGAGGCCCATGCCGACGACGACGACGTCGTGGTGGGGGAGAAGCCCTCGGATGAGATCCAGGTCATCGGGGGAGAGGTGGTCGTCGGAGAGGGGCCGGACGATCAGGTTCGGCGAGTATCCTGCGATGGCGCCGGATACGTTCTCGGGGGCGGCGACGGTGACCAGGTCCGCACCGGCCCGAAAGGCAGCCATCGCCGATAGGGCGGGAGCCCCGGTGTAAGGGCCGCCCCCTATCACCAGAACCCTGCCGTTCTGCCCCTTGTGGCTCTCGGCGGCCCGGCCGACCACCAGACCCAAGTCTCCGGGGCCGGCAAAAAACTCCGCCTGGTGCGGTATCCCGATCCCCGCCACCACCACCTCACCGGGGATCCCCTCCTTCAGCCTGTGGAAGGTTACTGTCACCGCCGGATCGACGGATCTATCTGTGCCGATGCCGCTGGGGACGTCCACCGAGACTACGGGTTTATTGGAGGCGTTTATGGCGTCGATCGCATCCGCCTCGAGCCCCCGGACCGCTCCTTTGACGCCGGTACCGAAGACGGCGTCCAAGATCAGATCGTAGTTGGACAGCGCCTCCAGATCGGTCGAATCCCGGACCTCCCGGAGGTCGAAGCCGAGGCGCGCCAGGATCTCCCAGTTCCACCTCGCCTCTTCGGTGGCGATCTCTCTCGACCTTCCGATGAGGAAGACCGCCACATCAAACTCCGCCAGGTGACGGGCCGCAACCAGGCCGTCTCCGCCGTTGTTCCCCCGTCCGGCGACGACGGCGATCTTCCTCCCCTGGGCCCTCTTTCTGACCTCTTTAGCGAGGGCGGCTCCTGCGTTCTCCATCAACTGGAGCGGTGCCAAGCCGAAATAGGCGCAGTTTGCATCGACGGCTCTCATCTCGTCGGGAGAGATCGGTCTCATGAAGGTCCCTAATATCGCTGAAATGATAAAAGTTGTGGGGCGCACCCTCACCACGCGATCTTCTTTCGATAGTGGTTTCTCACCAGGATCGCCACCATGTTGATGGAGAGGACCAGGGCGAGGAGGACTAAGGCAGTTCCCCAGGCGTTCTGCTCGACGTCCCAGGCCCCCAGGAAGTATATCAGGTTCAATAGATGGTAGCAGAGGTTGTTGACGGGCTGGGTGACGTCGGGGACGAACCCGTAGAACATATGGACGGGGGTGGCAGAGAAGGTGACGGCAGTCCACATGATGGGGGCGGTCTCTCCTGCGGCCCTGGCAACCCCGATGATCAGCCCCGTCAAGACCCCGGGGAGGGCCGAGGGGATCACCACCTTCTTCACCGTCTGCCACCTGCTGGCCCCGAGGGCGACGCTCCCCTCCCTGAGGGAGTTTGGTACGCTCTTGAGCGCCTCCTGGCTGGTAAGGATTATGGTGGGCAGGTTCATCAGTCCCAGGATTATCGACCCCGCGAGGAGGGATATCCCGACGGTCGATACCAGGAAGGCAAGGCCGAAGAGGCCGTAGACTACCGAAGGGACGCCGTTGAGACACCCGACGGCTATGGTGACGATCCGCTTAAGCCCCGAATTTTTGGAGTACTCGTTGAGGTAGATGGCGGCGCCGATCCCCAGGGGGGCCGAGATGAGCATCGCCCCCATCACCAACCAGAACGTCCCCTCGATACAAGTGGCGATCCCACCCTGCTGGCCGAGGCGTAAGTGGGGCGAGGTGAGAAACTCCCAGCTTATGGCCCCGATCCCCCGGTAGAGGATCACGGAGATGATCCCGCCGAGGAGGATGATGGTGAAGACCGCGGATAGCCGGACCATCGAGAATACGAGAACCTCCCTGCCCCTGGCAGTGTAACCGTAGAGGAGGTTGATGGAGTCCTTTATCGCGAGGAAGCTTCCAACGACCAACAGTAGGGGGAGGACGAGACCGAAGGTGAAGACAGCACTGAGCCCCAAAAATTCGAACTTGAGGTCGGGGCCGATCCGGCCATAAACGACGAGGAGAGCTACGGCGGAAAGGTAGGCGAGATCTGCGGACAGAGCCGAAAACCTCCCCCTCGTCCATATGACCCGGCTCCGATCTTCTCCCCCCCGGTTGAGGGAGAGGGCGGAGGCGGATATGAGAAGGACGCAGACCAGGAGTCCTGCAACCCAGAAGGGGACGAGGGCGATCTCCTCCGGCTGGAAAAGAAGGTGGTATATCGAGGAGACGAGGATAAAGAGGGCGATGGCGATGGATGCCAGAGGTGCCGGCTTTATCTTCTTCATCTCAGTATCCTCCGAACTTCTTCTGGATCGCAGCCCTGACGAAGTCCGCCGATATGTTGAGGACGGTGACGATCACCAGGAGGACGAAACCCACGGCGAAGAGAGAGTGGTAATGAATCGATCCATGGGCCACCTCCCCCATCTCCCCGGCGATGACCGATGTGAATATGGCGCCCCGGTCGAAGGCGTCGAAGAGGGGGGACGGCATCCGGGCAACGTTCCCCACCACCAGGAGGGCGGCCATCGTCTCGCCGATGATCCGGCCGACGTTGAGGATAACGGCGGCGATGATCCCCGAGGATGCGGCCGGAAGGGTCACCCATCGGACGGTCTGCCAGTGGGTGGCACCGAGGGCGAGAGACCCCTCCTTGAACTCCTTGGGGACCGCTCGGAGGGCGTCCTCGCATATCGTCGTCAGGGCGGGTATGAACATGATCCCCAGGAGGATCGCCCCCGCCAGAATCGATCTTCCCGTCAACATGTTGAAGCTCTTCTCGAGGTATACGACGAGAACCAGAACCCCGAGAAAACCGTAGACGATGGAAGGGACCCCCGCCAACAGCTCGATGGCGGGCTTCAGAAACTCCCGGGACCAGGGTCCCGCCAGCTCCGATAGGTATATCGCCAGGGGTATCCCCACGAGGATATTTATGAATAGGGCGATGAAGGTGATGAGAACCGAGCCGACTATTATCGGCATCATCCCGAAGACATCTCCTGGAGGGTGCCACTTCTGCCCCAGGAGGACCTCGAAGAACCCCACCTCTCTGAAGGCTAGGAAGCTCTCGTAGGTGAGGAAGTAGAAGATAAGGACGATCACCAGGATGGATGTGATGGCGGCGAAGAAGAGAAACGCCTCTACAAAGTCGTCACCGTATCTCCGAGACCGGCGGACGGCGCGTTTATCTGGTGGATCCATATCATCATCTTTGCGGACGTTCATCGCTTAAAGCACTTATCTATATTCTCTATATAGGGAGGGTACCCCTATATATCTAGCATATAGCCCGCGAGGAAGGTCAGAGTATGAAGACGGTGGCAGGGCGGTGGGGGGTCAGTACTCCCCGAACTTCCTCTTGATGGCGGCCCTGACGAAGTCCGCCGATATGTTCAGGACGGTGACGATCAAAAGGAGGACGAAGCCGACGGCGAAGAGGGAGTGGTAGTGGATGGATCCGTGGGGAACCTCCCCCATCTCCCCGGCGATGACGGAGGTGAAGATGGCGCTGGGGTCGAAGATGTCGAATATCGGCGAGGGAAGCCTGGTGACGTTCCCCACCACCAGGAGGGCGGCCATCGTCTCGCCGATGATGTTCCCGACGTTGAGGACGACGGCGGCGATGATCCCGGAGGAGGCGGCGGGAAGGCTCACCCTCCGGACCGTCTGCCACTTGGTGGCGCCTAGGGCGAGGGAACCCTCCTTGAACTCCTTGGGGACCGCCCTGAGGGCGTCCTCGCATATCGTCGTCAGGGCAGGGATGAACATGATCCCCAGGAGGATCGATGCGGCCAGGATCGATCTGCCCGTCAGCATGTCGAAGCTCCGCTCGAGGAAGGCGACCAGGATCAAAACCCCCAGAAAGCCGTATACTATCGAGGGGACTCCGGCCAAGAGCTCGATGGCGGGCTTCAGGATAGAACGGGACCGAGGACCTGCAAGCTCCGAGAGGTATATGGCCAGGGGAAGCCCCACGGATATGTTTATGATGAGGGCCAGAAGGGTCACCATGATCGATCCGACGATTATTGGGGTCATGCCGAAGACGTTCCCGGCGGAGTGCCACTTCATCCCGAAGAGGAGGTTGATGACCCCCACCTCTCCGAAGGCTACGAGGCTCTCGCGGATCAGGAAGTAGAAGATCAATACCATCACCAAAATCGAGGTGATGGCGGCGAAGAAGAAGGAGGACTCGATGACCCGCTCACGGATCCGACGGTTAAGACCCTTTCTATTCTTCGGAGATCCCATGTGGGTTTTTGGGTAGTCACATGATATAAACCAGTTGTCCATATTTAATATATAGCTATAATTTCAGAAAATATTCTATATAGATTCATCTCAGAGCTGAGGGCGCAAAGCTGGATTAGGATCGAGGAGACTAAAGAGGGCCTTCTGACGGAGTCGGCCCCGGAGTCGGCCCCAATCTATATAGAGAATGGACTGTAAGCGAAATAATCGCTCCTATTTATTTTATTTGTGCAATCTTTACATAAGATTCTCTCTCTTGGCCTTTCTCGGTGGCATTGATTCGGATTTCCTGATGAAGAAGAAATCAGGAAAAAACGCCGCCAGAGCTGAGAAAAGAGGCATCTTAATGGATCGAAACTCAATGGCTCGAAAGCAATTGGCCCTCTGGGTCTTTGTCGCACTCTTCCTGACAGCTTCGTTTCCCACTTCGGTTTTTGGAGCCGGGATGGAAGAAGGAACCGAAGACGGAGCAAAGAGCGTCATATTCCTGATCGGTGACGGTATGGGATAAGATCAGGTGACCGCCGCCAGATGGGAGAAGGCGGGCGGCGACCAGCCCAACTACCAGCCCACCCTGGACAACTACCAGAACACCAGTCTGTACATGGACGATATGGAGTACGCAGGACACATGTCGACCCACTCTCTGAACAGCTGGATCACCGACTCTGCGGCGGCTGGGACGGCTCTGGCCACCGGCCATAAGACCTACAACGGCGTTATAAGCGTCGCCAACATCACCGCTCACGGGGAGATCATCGGATACGAGAACGCCACATTGTACGCCGTTCCCCTCAAGACCATCCTGGAGATGGCTTATGAGGCTGGAAAGGCCACCGGCGTCGTCAGTACCTCCAGGGTCACCCACGCCACCCCTGCCGCATACTACGCCCATATCGCCCACCGGGACTGGGAGAACGATATCGCCGAGCAGTGCATAAATAGCGACATGGAGGTCGTCATGGGAGGCGGTTCCAGCAAATTTTCCTTCGACAACAGAAGCCTTCTGGAGGAGGCAGTTCCCCTGGGATGGACCGTGGTAAGAAACCAGAGCGAGCTTATGGCCATAGACCCCGCCGCCACTGAGAGGCTTCTGGGACTCTTCACCAGCTCCCACATGGCCTACGAGCTGGACCGCGACCCAGCCGTTGAGCCGAGTCTGGCGGAGATGACCGAGATGGCCATCGACGTTCTCTCCAAAGACGAGGACGGCTTCTTCCTGATGGTGGAGGGCGCCAGAATCGACCACGCCGGCCACGCCCGGGACTACAAGAGGGCCGTGGTTGATACGCTGGCCTTCGACGACGCCGTCAAGGCGGCCCTCGACTACGCCGCCGGGAACCCTGAGACCCTGGTGGTCGTCACCGCTGACCACGAGTGCGGTGGCCTGGTCATGAGCGCCGTGTCCGGCGACTACACCGAGAGCTGGGCCCCTAACTTCGCCTCTGGAGCCTACCCGGTCAGTGATGACTATGCCGACCTCAACATCCTGGAGGAGGCCAGCCACACCTCCGTGGACGTGCCCCTCTTAGCCAGCGGCCCCACGTCAATCGAGTTTTCCCGGGGTCTCATCGACAACACCGAGGTCTTCGGTCTGGTGAAGAAGGCGATGGGGCTCTGACGGCCCCGCGCCGATCGCCTATTTTTCGAAAATTGGGGGATCGAAAGCGTTGACCAGAAAAGATGCAGAATCCAGATTTCGCCGGGCCCTGTGGACTAGGGCTGTACAGAAGATCCGGACAGCGATGGGATTTGATAACCCATCGTCAGACCTTCGAAATGCTCTTCAGAGGAGTTGAAAAAAATGATCAACGGGATAATCATGGTGAAGACAGTTCCCGGCCATGAGAGGAGAATTCACCGAATCCTCAAAGGGCTTGGTGGAATTAGAACGATGTACGTCCTATTCGGAGATTTCGACCTCTTACTGGAGGTTCAGGTGGGCGGCCTTTTGATGCTCAACGATCTCGTCGAGACGATTCGGGCGACGGACGGGGTAGTCACCACCAGGACGATCCTCGCCCAGACCTTCGAGGAGCTTGGGCCCATGGGGACCGAGGCCTGCTGAGGTGGGGCACCCAACCCACAGAAACGCCGCCTTGAAAAGTAAACGGTTAAAATTTGGCTCGGCTATGTCGAGAGGGGCACAAATCCCATCTCCCCGGCGATGGCCTGGCCCCTTTCTCCGGTGACGAACTCCAAAAAAGCCCTCTCGTCATCGTCAGGCTCGCCCCAGGTGTACATGTAGAGGGTCCTCGCCAGGGGGTAAGACCCATCCCCGATGGTCTTTGCCGAAGGCAACACCCCCTCGTAGGCGATCGTGGCGAGCCCTTCCTCCCGGGCGAGGTTCAAGCCCAGATAGCCTATCGCCCTGTCACTTCCGGCCACAAACTCCTCGACCTCGAAGCTGCTGTCGCGGTAGACCGAAACCCCGGGAGTGGCCACCCTCTCGCTGAAGATCTCGCCGGTCCCCGACCCCGGTGATCTCGATACAGCTGTGATCTCTCGATCCGGGCCGCCAAGTTCCCTCCAGCTTTTGATCTCGCCGGTGTAGATCGCCCTGAGCTGGTCCTGACTCAAGTCCTCGATCCCGGCCTCCCGGATGGAAGAGCTCACCACGATAGATACCGCGTCGCGAGCTATCTGATGCTCTGCCAATCGGCCTCCCAGGGACCCTATCTCAGAGTCGCCGACCTTTCTAGAAGTCATGGATATATCGGCGGTGCCCGCGGCCAGCCGCCGGAGCCCAGAATCCGTCCCGATGCCGGCGACGTTGACGACCACATCCTTCTGCCCGAGGTTGAACTCTTGGGCGCAGGCCTCGGCAAAGGGCTGAACTGTGGTGGACCCGGCCACCGAGAGGTTCGATGCAGCACCCCTGGAAGAATCGCGGAGCTCCAGCTCCTCGCCGCCGATGATGTAGAGGACTGCTCCGGCAGCGACAAATATGGCCACCACGATCCAGGTCATGACCGATTCAGGCCGCGCCATCCCTTCAACACCTCTTTCAAAATAATATCAATCTTTCCCCGAGCTCAGTCTTCTAATTCAACTGTAAGCCGTTTTGGGCCCCCCCATATTCATGGGCAGAATCCTTCTCTCACCTTACCGGCACAAATCCCATCTCCCCGGCGATGGCCTGGCCCTTCTCTCCGGTGACGAACTCCAAGAAAGCCCTCTCGTCATCGTCAAGCTCGCCCCAGGTGTACATGTAGAGGGTCCTCGCCAGGGGATAAGACCCGTCCCTCACCGTCTCCGCAGACGGAAGGACTCCCTCATAGGCCAGTGCCCTTATCTCTCCATCCCTTGCGCGGTTGAGGCTGAGATACCCTACGACGCCTCTGCCCGAGGCGATCGTCGCCCAGACCTCAGCTTCGCTGTAACGATATGAATCGGCTCCGGGGGTATCGTGATCGACCCTCCCCATAACGACCTCGTTGAAGAGATCTCTGGTTCCTGAGCCCACCTCTCTAGCTACGACGGTGATCGTTTCGTCAGGACCCCCCAGCTCACCCCAGCTATCGATCTCTCCGTTGTAGATCGCAAAAAGCTGATGACCTGAGATCTCCCTGACGCCGCCTTCATAGACGTCCGGGCTGACGGAGACGCAGATGGCGTCGATGGCGATGGGAAACTTCTTGAAATTATCGCCGTATATCTCCACCTCCTCGGACTTCACCTCCCTCGAAGCCATGGCGATATCGGCGATGCCGCTGGATATGCTCTTGATGCCGACACCTGTGCCGCTACCTATCACGGAAACGGTGATATCGTCCTGGTGGGAGTTCCACACCTCACCAGAGACTTGGACCAAGGGCAGAACCGAAGTAGACCCCACGATGTAGAGCTTGCCGCTCCTCTGGGTCGGTCCAGATGATCCATAGAGGTGGCTGTCCAAAAATAAGATCGAGCCCACGAGAACGACGGAGAGGGCGACGACGATGGCGTATTTCATGGCGACTGAGCGACCCTGATACAGAGGGAGGGCCCGGGGCCAGAAGGGTGAGGCCCCGGGCAGGCTATCATCTGCAGTTCCGGCTCAGTTTATCGATACGAACCCAAGCTCCTCTGCGATGACCTGGCCGTCGTCACCGGTGACGAACTCCAGGAAGGCACGCGCCTCAGGGGTCGCCTCGCCGTAGGTGACCATGATCAGGTCCCGCGCGAGAGAGTAGGAACCATCCTTTATCGTCTCAACGGAGGGGCTGACCCCCTCGAAGGCGATCGCCACCAGGTCTCCGTCCAGGACGTAGTTGAGGCCGAGGTAGCCTATGGCCTTGTCGCTTCTGGTTATCGCCGTCTTAATCTCAGCGTTGCTGCCGTGGTTGGTTGTAACGCCGGGGGTCTCGGCCTCAGCACTTCCCATCACCATCTCATTGAAGGTGTCTCTGGTGCCGGAGCCCACCTCTCTTCCGAGGACGTAGATCCTCGCATCATCGCCGCCGAGGTCTGCCCAGTTGGTGATATCGCCGTTGTAGATGGCCTGGACATCCTCCTGGGATAGATCGGTGACACCGGCGTCATAGACCGCCTGGCTGACGGCGATACATACGGCGTCATAGGCCACCAGGATCTCGACGAACTCCTCGTCGGGGTAGGCCTCCTTCTCAGAGTCCTTTACATGCCTTGAGGCCATGGCGACGTCGCTGTTCCCCTCGGCGACGTTCTTGATCCCGACGCCGGAGCCGCCGCCGGTGACGGATACGTGGATCGCGCTCTGGACGGCGTTGAACTCCTCAGCGCAGACCGCGCCGAAGGGCAGGACGGTAGTCGACCCCGATACCGATAGAGCGGTGGCGCTCTGGGCGGCAGCCAAAAATGCCACCATCAGAACGCCCGCCAATACGGTCTTTGAAGTTTTGCTCATACAGCCCCCCCACCCTGCGGGGATTATGTATAAAACTATCCGAAATAAAATAAATAGACGTATTGCTCCGACTTTTGCATATATAGTCTATATTTGAAGATGTATTCTATATACACGATTTTGTAATGGCAGAGGCGCCCCCTCTGCTACCCCATCTTGAGATAGATCGCTGGCACGAAAGATTGCCAAATCGATGATTGGGTCTATGGAGAGCTATATCAGTGAAAAGGAGGGCATTGACCATAAGGAATGAGATGCAAGTATATAATGTAAATACGCGAAAGTTCTGTAACGTCAGTTTATAGACCTATCTATATTATTTTCATTAATTTTATACCCTACCTCCTCAATGATCAGATCCGTTGAAACAAACCATCGCTATCAACGGCAGAAATTTTTGGAAGGGAAGGATAATGAGGGATATAGGGATGATGATGAAAATTTGGGGCTCGCTCATGGCGATATGGGCGGGGCTTATGGTGATGCTGATGGTCTCGGCGCCATCTTTGGCCGCCGATAACCCGGACGGATACTTCGTCGAGAACGAGCACTACTTCGAACAGGACGTCTCGGGCGATGGATTCGTCATGGCTTACCAGAAGGTGAACACGGAGACCCTCCAGCTCAAAAACTATATGCACGGAAGCGGGAGCATCGACGCGGCAACTCTGATCAACTCCAGTCAGTCGAAGGGGAAATACTACTATTACGATGAAAAAACCAACACCTGGATCAAATTGGACCCCCAAAAAAAAGGCGAAATACACTTTGTGGAGCAGAACGAGATGAACTATGCTCCCCGGAGCTTCGCCTACGGTACAGGCTACTATGCTGAAAACCCGGTGGTCTTTAACTCCAAGCTGAAGGAGAAGACAGAAGGCAAGAACTACCAGAGCGAGGTAGCAACCTCTATGCACCACCAGATCGAGTACGCCTCGGGATTCAATAAGGACATCAGGGTGAACCTGGAGTGCGTCGAGTCCCAGGAAGCTGGTGTCAAAGGCCACGGCATGGCGGAGATGAGGATAGAGGAGACTGTGATCGAGGGCACAGTCCACGTGGGCCAGCTGATAGCTGGCGGCGAAGATTACGGCTGGAAGAAACCGCTGGTCGAGATCGACGAAAACTACATTGGATCCTTCGCGATAAAGAAGAACATGAAGGTCTGCGCCGAGAAGAGCGCGAAGAAGAACGCCAAGGACTGGCTCTCATGCTGCGTAGGCGGCTACGGCGAGATGGAAGATGACGACAAGATCTGGGGAGAGAAGGAGATCTTCGACTGCACCTGCCGAGACGTCGCCTGGGGAGACTCCTGGTCGGACAAATCCAAAGAGCAGCCACTTTAACTTGTAGGATCGGAAAGGACGAAGCGGGAAGTCCCCATCCTTCAGGGTGGGGATGAAAGCGGAGTCCTTCCCTTTGCTTCTGCTAACCGATAACTATTTAAGAGAATAATGGGATACACACATTCTGTTAAATCCAATGAAATACAAGCTCAACCGATCTGCACATTCTGTGTACTCACTTCACTATCACTTGGTGGTAGTCATCAAGTACCGAAGGAAAGCACTCTATG
>NZ_JARFPL010000010.1:0-75811 GCF_029167205.1 Candidatus Methanocrinis alkalitolerans | reverse complement strand
AAGATGTGATCGACCTGCGGCCTCTCCTCGGCGAGGCAGAAACGAGGACCAAGTTAACGGCGGGGGACGTCGGGGACTGGATCTGGCCTAGTGATAACGCCCTCTCGATACCCCTCCTCTCGAAGGATGTACAACCCCGTGGGTTAGAACTCCCCACGAATCGATGGGGCGCGAAGGCGAGGAGGGACCGGATCGAGGGCGGGACGTTCCATTTTTACAC
This sequence comes from Candidatus Methanocrinis alkalitolerans, assembly GCF_029167205.1. Taxonomy (NCBI): domain Archaea; kingdom Methanobacteriati; phylum Methanobacteriota; class Methanomicrobia; order Methanotrichales; family Methanotrichaceae; genus Methanocrinis; species Candidatus Methanocrinis alkalitolerans. The sequence continues at coordinate 75,591 of NZ_JARFPL010000010.1, read as the reverse complement.
CGACGACTATCGCTTCGAGTCCCTGTGGAAGAACCCGGCGCCGGTGGTCAACTCGGGATGCCATGCTGTAGCCGAGCCCAACTTCTCCACCAACGACGAGATGCCCTTCGCGGTCTTCCTGTGGCATCTTTACCGCAAGCGTTGGTTATCGAGGTACTGGCAAACCCACGGGATCGAGGTATGGGCTGATCTGGCTGTCGCCCCCCGATACCGGGATTATGCCCTTCTCGGGGTTCCGGATGGGTGGAAGGCTTACGCCACTTATGCCTTCGGGTCTCACGGGATCGAGAAGGTGATCGCCGAGGCAGTTTTGGCAGAGGAGCACGCCGAGACCGATGAGATCCTCCTTTGGGTGATCTGTGGGGAGGAGTCCGATCTAGAGGTATGCCGGGATCACGGCTGGATCGGGACTCCAGCTCATCAGCAGGCCTACTTGCGGAACGTCGGCGGGGGGAAGGCGGCGAGAAAGGTCGAAGCGGCCATATCCTCGCCCAAAAGCAAGACTCTGTTAGACTACGAGGAGATACTTTGATCCATATCCCCGACGCCGCCGACCAAGTATCCCAGAACCGGACTCCGCAAAGGGAACCTGACGTAGAACCAGCAGGGGTATTTGACAGACTACCTCTATCTTGCAGTGGAAAATGCACCGATCTAAAGTACTGGCCCATGGTACTATTGCAGGCTTGTGAAGCGTCCCATGGGCGACTATCTCTTGTCGGCGCGCGCCTTTGATTTTTATATGAGACGATTATTTTAAGTTTTACGGCCATTTTCCGCAAGAAAAGGTACATCTAACCCCTTCGCCAGTGGAGGGTGATGTCTCTTTATCCTGGAGACGAAGAGGAAGCCCGAAAGAATCGAGTCGCTCGTCGCTCTCGTCCTGAGTGCTACCCGCTGAGACCGTTTAGGTGATGATCGCCACCCTTTCATTTGTCGTCAGCTTTCTCAGATCACGTGGATCAACGAAATCTGGTTCTGCGGTGAGGTTCTTTGCGCCGACCTCTGTCGCTCAACCAATTCAAACATCGGCATAATATCTCGGGGGACGTTGATATCTATGATTTGCTTATCGGTTTTCTGCTTATTTATTATATACTGGTGCACAAATGATCTAGTTATCGATTCGATACCAGAAAAATCAACCACAATTTTCGATTCATTTAGATTATTCAAATGATCGAAAAAATCGTCTGCGCTACGCCTGAATGCCAGATTTGTTGAGATCAGCTCTCTTAGGTACAGAATCGCTTCATTCGACATAGTCATACACATTTACATCCCCTCTCTGAAATGGCAGGCGTGTGCTAATCAAAGTTCCACTATATACGCGTTCCTCGTCTATACTACTAAAAGTTTTGCCTATATAATTATTTGCCTCTAAAACCCCATTTCCTGAGACAATAAAACACGTACCTTGGTAACCTTCGGTAATTAGCCTTACCGAAGAGCGTAAGCCATGACCTCGCTCTTTATCAACTTTTGTCGACATCCCCATTAATGCTAATTCTAAAGCATGTTTATCGCTATTTACCTTTATTCCCGTGTTTTCATACGATTTTGGTATAGAAATTCCATCATCTATTATGCAAACCTCCGTAAATCCCTTAGCCTCATATTTTTGAGCCATTATATATGCAGTTGAGAAGCGTGAATGCTCGTAAATATTATCCACCAACTCGCCAATAAAATACAAAAATGCGGTTTTACCGCCTACACGAGTAGAACAGAAATCATTTAATTGCTCAAGCGCCTTATCACGCTCGTCTTCGCGTTTAGGCATGTTGATAATCGGGATGTAACTCTTGCCGGGCATTATCTCTCTATGCCCAGTAATTATATCGAAATAATTACAAACAGCCGCATCTTTCGGCCGGGTGACACGAATTTCTGGATGTTTCATCTTGAAAATACCTAGCGGTAGAAGGGATGTTGGATAAAACCATGTTTCATTCGATAAGTCCAAATGCCCCTTACGACACGCATTTGACTTTAATCTCGCGAATTGGTAATAATCATCTACTAAATTCAACCCAGCCAGCACTGACATAATATCTCCAGGAAACAGGTATTCCTATGATTCCCTATAATACTATATCGCATGTTTAGGCATAGTAAGCCTCAAGCTATCCAAGGGATTCTTAATAGGATTCGCGAATAAAATTCAGGATAGAGATATCTGACTATGCGTGCGAGCCTTCGCTAACATATAAATCTAAAATTACTAGTAAACGCGTGCGAAAATCCCGTTCCACATCCTTTATTGCCAGTAATACGGGATGACTTCGAGAAGCATGGAGACGTACGTAAGGATTCATAGAGACGATGAACGATATATAGGACGGTTGAGGAGGATCACATCTTTTTGCCACGCCATTAGCGCCGGAAATTTAATTGTAAAAATATTATATCCTATTCTCAATCGCCCTAACGCTTTAGTGATCTGTGGGCATGACCTCGGGTAATGTAAAGCGCGATTATAACTGGTACATCTTATCGGATCGATGAGCTTCTAAAATGGGCATGTGAAATACACAGAGAAAAAGCGAGAACCTCTCAATGGCACCCGCTTTTCACTCCGAGCCCTCGTCCGAAAAACACAAGACTTACAGGTAAATTAGTGCCCAGACCCGGATTCGAACCGGGGACATTCAGATCTTCAGTCTGACGCTCTCCCGGACTGAGCTACCTGGGCAGTTTTAGGTGGGCTCGATGCGATTCGAACGCATGATCCCCGCCATGTCAAGGCGATGTCATAACCAGCTAGACCACGAGCCCACAAACGACGGATGCACCCACTGGGCTTTTCGAAGATAAACCCTTCGGTCTGAGGCGAGCTTGAGGGGGGTGCCGGGGCGGGATTCGGTGGCACCTGCTGCCCCCAGCACCTGCTGCCGCCACGCCGCCACCCATCTTCGCGCCTCTACTCCTCAATTCCCGCCCCTAAACCACGTCTCGTCGCCCCCACCTACTTCTCGCACCCCAACTACGCCGGCCCGGATCCTTCTTACCGGACTTCCTGATGGTACTCGTTGAGGGGCTTGATGGTGATCTCGCCGGACTTGGCTATCTCGATCGCCTGAGCCGCAGCCCGGGCCGCCTGGACCGTCGTTATGTAGGGGACGTGGTAGTCGACGGCGTTCCGCCGGATCTGGAAGCCGTCCCTCACCGACTGCTTCGTAGTCGGGGTGTTGATGATGAGGCTCACCTCTCCCCGCTTCATGTAGTCGAGGACGTTGGGGCTCCCGGCGTAGATCTTCTCGACCCTCTCGACGGCGACCCCCATCTTCGTGAGGAACTCGGCCGTCCCCTCGGTGGCGATGATCGAGAGGTCTGATTCTGTGAGCTTCCTCGCCACCTCGGCGATGGCGCCTTTGTCCTCGTCCCTCACCGAGATGAAGACGATCCCCTCCGTCGGGAGGGGGTTGTCGGCGGAGAGCTCCGCCTTGAAGAAGGCGAGGCCGGGGACGCGGTCGATCCCCATCACCTCCCCCGTCGACCTCATCTCCGGCCCCAGGAGGGTGTCGGCTCCGGGGAGCTTCTCGAAGGGGAGGAGGACCTCCTTCACCGATACGTAAGGGACTGCAGGCTCGTGGGTGTACCCAAGCTCCGCAAGGCTCTTTCCGGCCATGACGGAGGCTGCGATCTTGGCGAGGGGGATGCCCACCGTCTTCGAGACGAAGGGGATCGTCCTGGACGACCGGGGGTTCGCCTCCAGTACGTAGACGATCCCGTCCTTGTAGGCCATCTGGATGTTGAGGAGCCCCTTCACCTCCAGGGCGAGGGCGATCTTTTTGACGTAATCCCGGACGGTATCCAGGACGGCGGGGGGGATCGTCTGGGGCGGGATGATGCAGGCGCTGTCTCCTGAGTGGATCCCCGCCTCCTCGATATGCTCCATGATCGCTCCGATGAGGACGTCCCGGCCGTCGCAGACGGCGTCGACGTCGATCTCCACGGCGTTCTGGAGAAAGTCGTCGATGAGGATCGGATGCTCCGGCGATACCCTCACCGCCTCCCTCATGTAGACCACGAGCTCCCGTTCGTCGTAGACGATCTCCATGGCTCTGCCACCCAGGACATAGCTGGGCCTCACCAGTACCGGGTAGCCGATCCGCCGCGCCTCGGCCTTGGCCTCTTCTGGGCTAATGGCGTACCCCGCCTCGGGCTGGGGTATCCCCATCTTTTGGAGGGCGAGGTTGAACCTCTCCCGGTCCTCGGCCATGTCGATCTTCTCGGGGCTCGTCCCCAGGATCTTCGTGTCGAGGCCCCTGCGGGATATCTCTTTCTCCAGGGGGATGGCGAGGTTCATAGCCGTCTGGCCGCCGAACTGGACCATAACGCCAAAGTGCCTCTCCTTCTCGATTATGTTCATGACGTCCTCGAGGGTGAGGGGCTCGAAGAAGAGCTTGTCTGAGGTGTCGTAGTCTGTGGAGACGGTCTCAGGATTGTTGTTGGCTATGTGGGCCTCAATCCCCTCCTCTCTGAGGGCCTGGACTGCGTGGACGGTGGAGTAGTCGAACTCGATCCCCTGGCCGATCCTGATGGGCCCCGACCCTATGATCAGGACCTTCTTCTCATCCGTTGGGGCCAGCTCGCACTCCTCCTCGTAGGAGGAGTAGTAGTAGGGGGTCTTCGCCTCAAACTCCGCGGCGCAGGTGTCCACCATCTTGAAGGTAGGAAGTATCCCGTTATCGATTCGGAGGTCGGATATCTCCTTGCACCCTCTGCCCAGGATCCTGGCGATCCGGTCGTCGGTGAACCCCATCCTCTTTGCTTTCCTCAAAATTGGGACGGAGAAGCTCCCGGCGATCTCGTCTTCCATGGCTATTATATTCTCGATCCTCCAGATGAAGTAGGGATGGATCTTCGTCAGGTCCGCGATCTCCTCGACGGATATCCCCCGCCGGAGCGCCTGGTAGATGGCGAAGAGCCTCTCGTCCGTCGGCGTCGAGAGAAGGCTTCTGACCTCCTCGTCGGTCCAGGGCTCGTACTTGCCGGCGTAGCCCAGGTCCATATCGATCTCCAGGGAGCGGACCGCCTTCATGAGCGCCTCTTCGTAGCTCCTTCCGATGGCCATCACCTCTCCCGTCGACTTCATGGCGGTGGTGAGGGTCTTGTCGGCCTTGGTGAACTTGTCGAAGGGCCACCTGGGGATCTTCATGACGACGTAGTCGACCGCCGGCTCGAAGGAGGCGGGAGTCTCCCCGGTGACGTCGTTTCTGATCTCATCTAGGGTCATCCCGATGGCGATCTTGGCGGTGACCCGGGCGATGGGGTAGCCGGTCGCCTTCGAGGCGAGGGCGGAGCTTCTGGAGACTCTGGGGTTCACCTCGATCACCCTGTACTCGCCGTCTTTGGCGGCGAACTGGATGTTGCACCCCCCCTCGATCTTCAGGGCCCTGATGATGTTGATCGCCGCGGTCCTGAGGGTCTGGACCTCCTCGTCGGATAGGGTCTGGATGGGGGTGACGACTATGGACTCTCCGGTGTGGATCCCCATGGGGTCCATATTCTCCATGTTGCAGATGGTGATGCAGGTATCATTTTTGTCCCTCATCACCTCGTACTCCAGCTCCGTCCAGCCGACGAGGCTCTCCTCGACGAGTACCTGGTGGATCCGGGACCTCTTCATCCCCATATCGACGATCCGATAGTAGTCCTCCTCCGTCTCTGCAGCGCCTCCGCCGGAGCCGCCGAGGGTGTAGGCGGGCCTTATGATGAGGGGGAGGCCCAACTCTGCCAGCGCCTCCTGTGCCTCCTCCATCGTCTCCACGGCCCGGCTCTTTGGGACCGGCTCGCCTATCCTGATCATGGCGGTCTTGAAGAGGTCGCGGTCTTCGGTCTCCCGGATGGCGTCGACGGACGTTCCCAGAACCTCGACCCCGAACCTCTCCAGGACCCCTCCCTCGGCGAGCTCGCTCGTTATGTTCAGGCCGGTCTGGCCGCCGATCCCCGCGATGATCCCGTCGGGCCTCTCCCTCTCGATGATCTTGGCGACGACATCGGGAACGAGGGGCTCGATGTAGATCCTCTCCGCCATCTCCGGGTCGGTCATGATGGTGGCGGGGTTGGAGTTGACGAGGACCACCTCCACCCCCTCCTCCCGGAGGGACTTGCATGCCTGAGAGCCGGAGAAGTCGAACTCCGCCGCCTGGCCGATCTGGATCGGCCCCGACCCTATGAGGAGGACCTTCTTGATCTCTGGTCGTTTGGGCATCCTCCTCACCTCCTCCTCGCTTCGATCTCTTTTGCGACCGCGCCGAAGAACCTCTCCCTCGTGCAGAGGGGTCCGGGCCTCGCCTCGGGGTGGTACTGGACCGCTTCCACCCCCAGGTAGTCGCTCCTGATCCCCTCCACAGTCCCGTCGTTGGCGTTGACCTGGGTGACCTCGATCCCCGTCCCTTCCGCCGACTCGGGGCGGAGGGCGAAGTTGTGGTTCTGGGATGTGATGTATACGACGCCGCTGGCGAGGTCTTTGACCGGCTGATTTCCGCCGTGGTGGCCGAACTTCAGCTTGTAGGTCTCCGCCCCCAGGGCGAGGCAGATCACCTGCAGGCCGAGGCATATACCATAGATCGGCCTATCTCCCGCAAAGTGCTTCACCGCACCGATCGCCCCCGTTGCCTGCTTTGGGTCGCCGGGGCCGTTGGATATGAAGATGGCGTCAGGTTCGTATTTCTCAATCTCCGACGTCCTCGTCTCCGACGGGACGACGACGATATCAAACCCCCGGCAGGCCATGGAATCGAGGATGTTCTTCTTGATCCCCAGGTCGATCATCACCACCTTGGGCCCCTCCCCGGGGATCCGATAGGGTCTGCGGCAGGAGACGGCGGAGATCAGATCGAGGCTCGAGATCTCCGGCTGATCTCTTGCGATGGCGACGACGTCCTCTCTAGCCACCTCAGACCTCTCCCCTACGGCGAGGGCCGCCTTCATGGCTCCCTGATCTCTTATCTTGATGGTGAGCATCCTCGTGTCCAGGCGAGAGATTCCGGGCACCCCCTCCTCCTCCAAAAACTTCGATATCGTCCTCGTCGACCTGTGGTGAAGGGGCCTATCCCAGATCTCCCGGCAGACCATCGCCGTCGGGCCGATCCGGTCCGACTGGAAGTTGTCGCCGCTCACCCCGTAGTTTCCCATGAGGGGATAGGTGAACATCAGAAGCTGTCCCCTGTAGGAGGGATCGGTCATAGCCTCCTCATAGCCGGAGATCACCGTTACGAAAACCAGCTCGCCAGAGACGACCCCAGGGGCGCCGAAGCCCACCCCTTCGACTCTGGTGCCGTCCTCCAACCCTAAGACGCCGATCATAGTATCGCCACCTCAAGTAGATAGGTGTCATAAATAGGTTTCGACGTTATCGGGTGGCGAAGGGCCCACCATTTAGCCGGAAATCCATTGCCGGGGGTGGACACCACCCAGAGCTTCGGTCCCGGTCCGGTCCGGTCCGGTCCGGTCCGGTCCGAATCCCTGGCGATTTGTAATGATCGTCCCCCGCCCCGACGAGATGATTGATATAAAATCGGAGAGATACCATACTAGAATGGCTGAGCTTGAAATAGAGAGGATCGGCGGAGAGGAGGGTCTCTGAGATGAGGGTGCTGGTATTCGGAGGGACGGGGAGGATCGGGTCTAGCGCGGCCTGGGATCTGGCGAGGGCAGAAGATGTCGAGGAGGTGGGGATCGTCGGCAAAGGCGAAGAGGGGCTGAAGAGAGCAGCCGCCTGGATCGGGTCCGATAAGATCCGCCTCCACCGCCAGGATATCGCCGAGGAGGGGGGGACGATGAGGCTTATGGACGGCTACGACGTCGGCGTCTTCGCCCTCCCCGATCGAAGGACGAGCTACCGGGCCCTGGAGATGGCCATCGGCACCTCCCTTCCCGCCGTCGACGTTCTGGAGGAGTACCACCGGCGCCCCGACGTCCACGAGACGGAGGGGCTCGCCATCCCCGGCGGGATGACCCCGGACGAGTACGGCGACTCCCTCCACGAGAGGGCGGAGGAGAACGGCGTCACCTTCCTCGACGGTATGGGCTTTGCCCCGGGGCTCTCCAACGCCACCATCGGTCGGGGTATCGACCTCCTCGACTCGGCTGAGGCAGCCACCGCCAGGGTTGGAGGCATCCCCTCCAGGGAGGCGGCGGCCAATCACCCCCTCCGGTACACCGTCACCTGGTCCTTCGCCCACGCCCTCAGGGAGTACATGATCGATGCCAGGGTCCTGCGGGGCGGCAGGATCGTGGAGGCTCCCCCCCTCTCAGACCGGGAGAGTTTCGTCTTCGAAGCCTTCGGAAAGGCCGAGGCCTTGGAGGCGGCCGTCACCCCCGGGATGCCGAGCCTCCTCTATACCAGAGGAGATCTCGCGGAGTTCTCGGAGAAGACGGTCCGGTGGCCGGGCCACTGGGCAGGAATTGACGCGTTGAAGGAGTGCGGCCTTCTGGACCTTGAGCCCACCGAGTTTCAGGGAGAGATCATCCGCCCCCGAGAGTTCTTCGTCTCGGTGGTGGAGCCGAAGCTCCGACCCCTCCCCGGGGAGGGGGACGTCTGCGTCATGTACAACTCTGTACTGGGCGAGAAGGGGGGAGAGGCTGCCCGGGTCGACCACCACCTATGGGCAGGCCCCGATGAGGTCGTCGGCATATCGGCGATGGCGAGAGTTACGGGATTTTCCGCCGCCGTCGCCGCCAGGATGATCGGCAGAAAGGAGATCAAAGAGAAGGGGATCGTAGCCCCTGAAGACGCAATCAGGGGCGCCCTCTACGAGAGGTACATGGAGGAGCTGAATAGAAGGGGGATCGTCGTCCAGGAGACGGCGAGCCCCCGGACCTCCCCGATCCAGGGATGAAGGGGCGGTGGTCAACCCTCGCCGAACTCGATCCCCTGGGCGAGGGGGAGGTTCTTCGACCAGTTCACCGTCACCGTCTGGCGGCGCATATAACCCTTCCAGGCGTCGGAGCCCGCCTCCCGGCCGCCCCCCGTATCCTTCTCGCCGCCGAAGGCGCCGCCGACCTCCGAGCCGGAGGTGGCTAGGTTTACGTTGGCGATGCCGCAGTCGGAGCCCGCCGATGACAAAAACGCTTCGGAGGTGGCGAGGCTCTCGGTGAATATGGCGCTTGCGAGCCCCTGGGATACGCCGTTTTGGATCGCCATCGCCTCATCGATCCCCTCGTACTCCAGGATGTAGAGGATGGGGGCGAAGGTCTCCTCCATCACCACCTCCGTCTGGGACGGCATCCTCACGACGGCAGGCTCTACGAAGTTCGGGCCGAGATGGTGGAGCCTCCCCCCGCCGAAGACGACCACTCCCCCCTGGGACCGCGCCCGCTTTAGCGCCTCCGCCATCTTCTCCGTCGCTCCGCCGTCGACGAGGGGCCCCATCACCGTCCCGTCGTCGAGGGGGTCGCCGATCCTGATCTGCCGATAGGCCCGGACGAGCCGGTCGGTGAGGTCGCCGGCGACGGCCCGGTGGACGATCACCCTCCGGGTGGTGGTGCACCGCTGCCCCGCCGTCCCCACCGCCCCGAAGAGGATCGCCCTGACGGCGAGGTCGAGGTCGGCGTCCTCGGCTACGATGACGGCGTTGTTGCCGCCCAGCTCCAGGATCGTCCTGGCCAGCCGTTTCGCCCCCAACTCCGCCACCGTCCGGCCCGTCCTGGTGGAGCCTGTAAAGGAGATGAGGGGGACTCTCCCGTCCCGGAGGAGGAGGTCGCCCACCTCTGAGCCGCGGCCGATGACGAGGTTGAAGATCCTGGAGATCCCGTGGGCCTCCATAACCTCGTTGGCGATCTTCTGGACGGCGACGGCGGTGAGGGGGACGAAGGAGGAGGGCTTCCAGACGACGGCGTCCCCGGCGACCGCCGCCACGGCGGCGTTCCAGGACCAGACCGCGGCAGGGAAGTTGAAGGAGGTGATCGCCCCCACCACCCCCAGGGGGTGCCACTGCTCGTACATCCTGTGATCCGGCCGCTCCGAATGCATCGATAGGCCGTAGAGCTGTCGGGAGAGCCCTCCGGCGAAGGCGCAGACGTCGATCATCTCCTGGACCTCGCCCCTCCCCTCGGCCCTGATCTTCCCCATCTCCAGGCTTATGAGGTCGCCTAGGTCGTCCTTCCGTCTCTTGAAGGCCTCGCCCAGATCCCTCACCACCTCCCCCCTCCTCGGCGCCGGGACCTTTCGCCAGGATCGAAAGCCCCTCTCAGCGGCGGCTACCACCTCCTCGTAGACGGCGGGGGTCGCTGCCCTCACCGAACCGATGGGCTCATCGGTCGTCGGATTTCTTGATACCAGTACTCTGCCGTCCGGATCGTCGATCCACGAACCGGGGCCTGTGCAGGCCCCCGGATTCTCTTCTTCGATCCCAAGCCTCGCGAGCAGCCGCTTCATCTCACCATCCTCCACAGATAATTTCGATCTTCCGACCATTTAAGCGTATTTGAAGATGGGCGGCTCCGAAGGCGAGCTGGGAGATACATGGATCGGAGCTGCGCTTTCGGGATCTGGATCGGGGGAGACGAAGAAGAAGATTAAGATGCGCTTTCTGCCGAAGGCCAAAGAAGGAAAGATCAGGGAGCGGCCCTGCCGCTCTCCGGACATCTCGCTTTAAATCAGGATATTATTGGAAGCTCTGGCATGAGCAACAGCTCGGTGCGCTCGTCATCAGGACCAAAGATCTGCAATACGAAGTTATTTACTTCGGTAACAGCTCCCTGGTTGAATGATGTTGCAAGTTCGTTGTAGTAATCTGACCATGTAACCGTCTCATTGTTAACTACCAGCGTTTCATCCGTCGGTTCGCCCTCCAATTCATAATAGAGAGCTGCGAGGTCGGCCCACTGCATATTTGCACTACATACATTGATCAGGCCCATATAGACGCCGTCTTTGAAGCCCTCTTTATAGTCCTCAGAAAGCTCCTCTTGAGCGCTGGCAGCGCCGAAGGCTGTGCAGAAGAGCACGCCCATCACTAACCCTAATTTCACAATCCCTTTCATGAGTTATCACTCACCATTCTCCGATACGCTCACCTCCTTAAAAACTCTGTCGGACGAAGGTCAGCTGAACCCCCCCAGGTCGGCGGTCGACGGGTTAAGACCCTTCTCCTCCGATATCGTGCCTGGAGATCTCTGAAATAAATGTAAGTGAGATCGCCTTTGGACCACCTCAGCACCGGCCAAACGACAAAGGTTAAATGATCCGTCAGGGTCTATTTGTGCCGAGGATTGGCTTATGGACATGTACGAGAAGGTGATCGAGCTTGGCAGGAGGCGGGGGTTCATATGGCCCGCCTTCGAGCTCTACGGCGGTTCTGCGGGCTTCTACGATTATGGCCCCCTGGGAGCGCCCCTCAAGAGAGGGATCGAAGACCTCTGGAGGGGTTTCTTCGTCATACGGGAGGGGTTCTCTGAGATCGAATGCCCCACCATCGGGGTCGAGGAGATCTTCAAGGCCTCGGGCCACCTCTCCGGCTTCTCCGACCCCCTCACCGAGTGCCGGGATTGCCGAGAGATCTATCGGGCCGACCACCTCATAAAGCACATCGTGGAGGTCCCCGACGCCCTGGCAAACGACGAGATCTACCGGGTCATAAAGGAGAACGACGTCTTCTGCCCTGAGTGCGGCGGCGACCTCTCCGAGATCTACGAGTTCAACCTGATGTTCAAGACCTCGATAGGTCCGGGGGGCAAGCAGCCCGGCTACCTCCGCCCCGAGACCGCCCAGGGGATGTTCGTGAACTTTCCGCGGCTCCTGCGCCACTACCGCGACCGCCTCCCCTTCGGCGCCGTCCAGATCGGAAAGTCCTATAGAAACGAGATCTCCCCCCGCCAGGGAGTGATAAGGCTCCGGGAGTTCACCCAGGCCGAGGCGGAGATCTTCATCAACCCGAAGGACAAGAGCCACCCCCGGTTCGGGGAGGTGGCGGATCTAATGATGACCCTATACTCCCAGGAAGGCCAGGAGAGGGGGGAGACTGAGGAGATGACCGTCGGCGAGGCGGTGGAAAGGGGGATCATAGCCCACGAGACCCTCGCCTACTACGTCGCCCGGACCTACCAGTTCCTCATCGAGGCAGGGCTGTCGAGGGAGAGGCTCCGGTTCCGGCAGCACAAGGCGGACGAGATGGCCCACTACGCCGCCGACTGCTGGGACGCCGAGGCGCTCCTCGACCGGTTCGGATGGATCGAGATCGTAGGGGTCGCCGACAGGACGAACTACGACCTCCGGTCCCATATGGCCCAGAGCGGGGCGAACCTCACCGTCTTCCTCCCCTTCGACGTCCCGAGGAAGGAGGAGCGGCTCGCCGTAAAGCCGGATATGAAGAGGCTCGGCCCCCTATTCCGGAAGGGGGCGAAGGCCGTCGCCGATGCTCTTTGCGCACTGCCCCTGGAGGATCTTAAGCGCGACCCCATCATCGTCGTCGTCGACGGCGAGGGGATCGAGGTCGACCCCGCCCTCGTCTCCTTCGAGATGGAGGAGGTGGAGGTCCGGGGCGAGGAGATCATCCCCCACGTCATCGAGCCCTCCTTCGGGATAGACAGGATCCTCTACTCCGTCCTGGAGCACTCCTTCAGGGAGGAGATGGTGGAGGGGGAGACGAGGGCGGTCCTCGCCCTCAAGAACCGGGTCGTTCCGATCCAGGTGGCCGTCCTCCCCCTGATGGATAGAGACGAGCTATCCGCCCCCGCCGAGGAGATCGCTCGGGAGCTGCGATCCCTGGACCTGCGGGTCGAGTACGACTCCTCCGGGTCCATCGGGAGGCGCTACCGCCGAAACGACGAGGTGGGAACCCCCTACTGCATCACCGTCGACTACGAGACCCTGGAGGAGGGGACGGTCACCATCAGGGACCGCGACTCCATGGCCCAGATCAGGGTCGCGAGGTCCCAGGTCTCCGAGAAGTTATCGGCCCTCCTCAGGGGAGAGATGGAGTTCTCTGAGGCGGGTTTGCCCCTGGGAGGATGAAGGACGAACGGTGGGGCGGGATCGTCCAAAGCCGGCGGCGCCTCCATAGGCCGGAGGTCTTACGGCGGCGGAAGGGACGGCGGATGAAGGCCGCAGTATCTGAGGGTCGATGGGATGGATCGAGGTGTCCAAATGACGAGGTCGGAGAGGAGGGCATCTCTCGCAAAGGAGGTCCGCAGGAAGGCGATCCACCTCATGGGGCTCTCAGTCCCCGCCTCGATGCTATTATTCGGGAAGGGGGCGACGGCGGTCTATGTAGCCCTCGCCCTTCTGGCAGCGATCGTCCTGGAGAAGAGGAGGCTATCGGGAAAGGTCAACCTTCCCGCGGTCCGGGGCCACGAGGAGCGTAGGGTGGCGGGGTACGTCTACTACATCGCTGGTGCCCTCTTGACGGTCCTCCTATTCTCGCCTCCGGTAGCCGTCGCAGCGATGATGATGCTCTCCCTCGGGGACGCCGCCAGCGGCATCATCGGCTCCGTCGTCCGGGGATCGGCGGTCCGGACCCGGATCATGGAAGGGCAGAGCTGGAGGAGAAAACCCTTCCCGGTGGTGGCGGGGACCTTCGCCGTCTGCCTCCTCGTCGGCTATGCCGCAAGCCTCCTGGAGGCGATCTTCTCGCCGGAACCTGGAGCCTTATCCGTTCATGTATTCGTAGTCGGCGCAGCGGCGGCGACCTTCGCAGACGCCGTCCCCCTCAACCTTCGACGAAGGGTCATCGACGACAACCTCTCGATCCCCCTCCTCTCGGGGTCGGCGATGACCCTGGCAGCCCTCCTCTGATTCGGTGGAGAAAGGTTTTTTAACGTTGTTGAGAGTCAACGTACCGGAGAAGAGAGCAACTGCCAGCGGCCATGCCATCCGCACCGTGGGCTGGGTCTTGAAAGCTTTGGATGCAGATCCTAGATCTTCGCCCAGGGGCCCTGGCGTCGTGACGTTGCTTTTTATCGAGAGGAAAATAGGAGGGATATTATGAACATAGTATTACTCGGTCCGCCAGGATCAGGAAAGGGCACTCAGGCGAAGATGATCGCTGAGAAGTACGGCGTGGTTCACATTTCCACCGGAGACATCCTCAGGGAGAACGTGCGAAACGGCACCCCCCTGGGAGTGGAGGCGAAGAAGTTCATGGAAGCGGGAAAGCTCGTCCCCGACAGCCTCCTCATCGACATCATCAAGGACAGGCTGGCCAAAGACGACGTCAAGGGCGGCTGGATGCTCGACGGCTACCCCCGGACGATGCCCCAGGCCGAGGCGATGGACAAGATCCTCCCCAACCTGGGCCAGAAGATCGACGTCGTCCTGAACATTGACGTCCCCGACGAGGAGCTGGTCAAGAGGGTCACCGGCCGGCGGATGTGCAAGTGCGGCACCACATACCACGTCCAGTTCAACCCGCCGAAGACGGAAGGCAAGTGCGACGCCTGCGGCGCCGACCTCTACCAGAGGGCCGACGACACCGAGGAGACGGTCAAGGAGAGGCTCCAGGCCTACCACGCCCAGACCCAGCCCCTCATCGACTACTACGACAAAAGGGGGATCGTGGTCACCGTCATCGGCGTAGGCGATATCAAGGAGATCTTCGGGAAGGTCGCCGTGGCGCTGGATAAGATTTAAAGATCTTTCCAACCATTTTTTTTCTTCTGAGCTCTGACGTTTGTTATTCGGGAAGGTTTTAATTCCAACAGAGCAATCCACCTATTCGATGGGAGGAAAATGAGCCGCCTCACCTGGCTTCACATCTCTGACTGGCATCATGGGGACTTTGGGATTGATCCGGAAGTAGTGAGGGATGAGCTGATAAAAGATATCCAAGGACGTCTATCCATCAGCCCCGATCTATCAAAAATTGACTTCATAGTCTTCAGTGGAGATGCGGCCTTGAATGGGAAGGCCGAGGAGTACGAAGACGCCAAAAATGAGTTCTTCGTCCCGGTCTTGGAGGCCGCCCAGGTGGAACCTGACCGGCTCTTCATCGTTCCAGGCAATCATGATCTGGACGAGGAGGAGATAAAAAAGCTTCCGGATGATTTCAGGAAGGATGTAGTTTCCAAAGAGGATGCAGATCGCTGGCTCAAGGATGACAGCAAAAGAGAGCTTTTGCTGCGCCCCTTCAAGGATTTCAGGAGTTTTGTTTCCGGTTTCACAGGCCAGGATTCTCCCGATTACTCAGATCTTCGAACCTGGGAGATCAATGGAAAGACGGTTTCCCTCCTGGGGATCAACTCCTCCTGGTTTTGCAGGCGCCATGTTGACGCTGCAGGAAAGAAGAATGATTATGGCTTTGCCAGGGTAGGCGAGCGGCAGGTTCACAGGCCCTTAGAACGGATAAGCAAATCGGATTTGAGGATCGCGGTTCTCCATCATTCTCAGGACTGGCTGGAATACTCGGACGGCCGGGTTGTTTGGAGACGTCTGCGGCAGGGATGCAATTTCATCCTGCACGGCCACGGCCATGTGCCCGAGGTAACAGCCGAGCACGGAACAGGCGGAGATAGCGTAATAATTCCTGCAGGTGCAAGCTTCGGGGGACGCCCTCCAGAAGATCCGAGCCGCATCAACTCTTACAATTTTGTTCACATCGACTTTGAGACTGGAAAGGGGTTTGTTTTCTTGCGCCGCTGGATTGACGAGAGATCGGTTTGGGATAAAGACATTCAAACCTACCCGGAAGGCAAATTCCCTTTCGATCTGCCAGGACATTCAACCGTACCGCATCAGATCCCTCCACCCCCAAGAGACTTCATAGGCCGTAGCGGTGAGCTAGACCTACTTTTAGACGGCTTTGACAAGGGTGCCACCATCACAGGCCTGAGAGGCATGGGCGGCATAGGGAAATCCGCTCTGGCTTATGTTCTGGCTGATCGATTGAGAGATCGTTTTCTTGACGGCCAGCTCTTCTTGGATATGCTCGGCACAAGCAAGAGCCCGCTCGACTCCAAAGATGCCATGGCTCACGTCATCCGCTCCTACCTTGGAGCCGATGCCTCATTGCCAGAGAAGTTGAACGAATTAAGCGGGCTTTATCGAACTGTCCTCTCTGGCAAGAAAGCCCTAATCTTGCTCGACAACGCCGCCAGCCGCGAACAGGTGGAGCCGCTCCTCCCGCCAAAGGGGTGCGCTCTTTTGGTGATCTCTCGCAGTAAATTCACCCTTCCCGGCCTGAAGGAAAAGGACCTGGACGTACTGCCCCTGGATGACGCCAAGAATCTCCTCCTGGGAATCTGCGAGCGCATCGGGGATCATGCGGAAGAGCTGGCAAAGCTCTGCGGCTGCCTTCCCATCGCCCTGAGAAACGCCGCTTCTACCCTGAGAGAGAAGCCGAATTTGAGCGTCGCCAATTACATCAAACGATTGGGCGACGCCAGGGAGCGCCTGGAGCTGGTGGAGGCTTCCTTCACCCCGAGCTACGACCTCCTAACCACGGATCTGCAAAGGCTCTGGTCTCTACTATCCGTCTTTCCCGCAGACTTCGATCTCGCCGGGGCGGCGGCGGTCTGGGAGATGGAAGAGACGCCCGCCGAGGACGCTCTCGGCGAGCTTATCAGGTGGAGCCTGGTGGACTTTTTACCCTCAGTTGCGGGGGAAGGGGGACGATATCGGCTCCACGACCTGGCGCGGGATTTTTCCGGGTCGCGCCTGGATGACGCTCTCCGTGAGCGAGCAAGACTGCACCATGCCAAATACTATCAAAGTTTGCTTTGGGCAGCAAATAATCTGTTTCTCCAGGGAAATTCTTCTATTTCAATGGGGTTGAAGCTTTTTGATATCAATTGGATGAACATCAAAGCCGCTCAAAACTGGGCAAGCGAGAATAAATCCAAGAGCGACGAAATATCAAAAATCTGCAGCAACTTCTCTGAAGCAGGTAGCATTATTGGTTTACGACTGCATCCACTAGAAAATACTAAATGGTTAGAGGCGGCATTAGCTTCAGCACGTAAAATAAGAGATCGAACCGCTGAGGGGGATCATCTGAGCAACTTAGGTCTCTCCTATTTTAAGAGAGGCGAATTTCGCAAGTCCATCGAATATTATGAGCAGGCTCTTAGGAACTCTAGAAAAATTGGAGATAAGCAGGTAGAAGGAAACAACCTGGATAACCTGGGCAGTGCTCACTTTCATCTAGGGGAGTTGTGCAGTGCTGTTGAGTACCATGAGCTAGCACTCAAGATCTCACGCGATATTGGCAATGAAAGAGGCGAAGGAAATTGCCTATGTAACATGGCGCTAGCTTATTCCAAATTGGGCGAGATGCGCAAGGCTCTGGAGTGCTATAGTAAGGCCTTAAATATCTCACACGATACTGGTGATTGGTGGAGATTAGGAATAATCTCGAGTAACCTGGGTAACATCTTCTTCAATTTATGCGAGCCACGCAAAGCCATTACACTCCATGATAGAGCGCTGAAGATCTCACGCAGTATTGGCGATCGATCGAGCGAAGGAAACCACTTGGGCAACCTTGGGATCGCTTGTTCTTATCGTGGCAATCAGCAAAAGGCCATCGAATACTACGACCAAGCGCTCATGATTTCTCGCGAGATCGGGGACCGGCGGCGCGAAGGAAACCACCTCTTCAATATGAGCCTCTCTTTGCGCGCCCTGGGCCAAAACGAGAAGGCCATCTCTCTTGCCAGATCCGCCCTGGCGATCTACGAGGAGACCGAGAGCCCCCACATAGAAGCTGTCCGCAAAAAGCTCGCCGAATGGTCCGGCTAGATCACAAGGAACCTTTTTATCCGCCGATAATCCTGCCCTCCCCCATGATACTCGTCTATTCCCTCGGCGGCTCCATCCTGGCGGGCCGCGATGCCGAGAGCCTCAAGGAGTATGCCACGGCTTTAAAGAACCTCGCCCTAGAGCACCAGGTCTTCGTCGTCGTAGGCGGAGGCAAGATCGCCCGCGAATACATCGCCAAGGCCCGGGCCCTCCAGGCCGGAGAGGCCTTCTGCGACCTCCTCGGCATCGGAGCCACCAGGCTCAACGCCATGCTCCTCATCGCCGCCCTCGGCAGAGCCGCCGCCCCCGAGCCCTCCGAGAGCTATGCTGGCGCCCTTTCTGCCTCCGCCGGAGGAAAGATAGTCGTCCTCGGCGGCATGGCCCCCGGCCAGACCACCGACGCCGTCGCCGCGCTGCTGGCCGAGTACGTCGGCGCCGACCGGCTGATCGTGGCGACCTCCGTCGACGGGGTCTACTCCGCCGACCCGGAGGTCGATCCGGGGGCAGAGAAGTTCGATAAGATGAGCGCGAGAGACCTCGTCCGCCTCGCTATGGAGACGGAGATGAAGGCCGGATCGCGCTCGCCCGTCGACCCCCTGGCGGCGAAGATCATCGAGCGGTCATCCATATTCACCGTCGTAGTCCACGGCGCCGACGCGAAAAATCTGAAGAGGGGGGCCGAAGGCGGCCACACCGGGACGGAGATCTCCTGATCCGGGGAGGCCTGCCCCTAAAACATTTATGTAAAGTAGTGCAGACATCAACAGAAAGTAGGATCAATGTTGCGGTCTAAGGAGAGGAAAACCGCGTTTGTTCGAATGAACACAGTTGAAATATATATATAGTTTTTCATAGCAAAAATATCGCAAGTGGTATGGAGATCAAATCGATTGATAGAGGGATGAAAACTTGAAAAAAATGGTTATGTTGGCGCTTACGGTGGTGCGCCTGGAATTGGTTGATATATCCAAAGGCAACGACATTGCTTCTGATTTGCGAATTCGCACTCAAATCCGTCCTGTAATTAAAAGTGCTATTCTGTAGCGTCTCTAAGAATTCCAAGCGAAATATCAACCGAATCAAAGAGCACCACCCAAAACAGAGGACGGAAATAAAAAAAGAGGTCAGATATCCTTCTGGACCTCGCCTCTTATGTCCTCGAAGTCGACGAAGTGCATCCCTGCGACCTCGCGAAGCTCCCGGGCTATGAACCTTTTTGTGGACATGACCATGAACCTCTTTCCCCTTGCCCGGAGGAGCTTGAGGGGGCGCTCGAAGTCTCCGTCTCCGGATACCAGGACCGCCATATCGTAATTATCTACGGTGTTGAACATGTCCAGGACAATCTCGATGTCCAGGTTCGCCTTCCTGATCTCCCTCCCGTCGTTCAGGACGATGATCTTCAGCTCTTTTGTGATGATGGAGTACCCGATGTCGGCGAGGGCGGTCAAAAACCCCTGCTGCCTCGTATCGGGAGGGTTCTCCTCTCCGACGTAGTAGTAGGCGTCGATGATCTCGCCGCCGGTCTTGTTCTCGATCCACCTTAAGAGCTTCTCGAAGTTGATCCACCACTTAAGCTCGTCCTTCTGCATGTAAAAGATGTTCGCACCATCTATGAATACCGATATTTTCAATTAGAGTTCCCCTTTATTTCAAATATAATAAACACGCCAGCCAGCATCTGGCCGTGCGTTATCATTCTGGAGATGAGAGTAGATCTAAGGATACATATAGTTTCCTGAAAACTCCCTCCGTTCCACAGGCGAGGGCCGACCTACCTCGTACCCCCGAGATCATTCGTCGGCTGCGGCCTTTGATCCCACGCTCGCGCCCTTTTTTTCGCAGCTATAGCAGACCCCCTTCAAATCCAAACTCGATCCCATCACAGTAAAATCGGCTTGGGCAGAAACCTTGGCCATCAATTCGTACATGATAGGGTCCGACCAATCCCTGATGCTGCCGCACCGCAGACATAGCAGGTGGGCGTGAGCCTCGGTATTCGGATCGTATCTCGTTTGGCCCTGAGGCAGGTTCAACTCCGCGAGCAGACCGATTCTTTTTAAAATTTTAATTGTATTATAAATAGTAGCAAGGCTGACCGTCGGATGCGTCTTCTTGATCTCTTGATAAGCCTTTTGGGCCGTTGGGTGTTCGTGATTGAGGAGGATATACCTGCTGATGGCTATCCTCTGGGGCGTAGCCCTATAACCACTGTTTCTGAAATTCTTGATTATTATCGGCTCCAGATCTTCTGAATCGATCATAGTGATTACTAAGTAATAATAGATCTTAAATAAACCTATGCCTGATAAAGGGTCGAAGGGCTTTCAACCGGCTCAGGTGCCGCCGACGCCGGAGATATGCGCATAAAAGACGAAATGAGAGCCCAGCTGATGGAAGAGAAGACAGGAGATGCCGAAATGACCCATCATATGGAGCACGAAACGAGGCAGGGCATCCCCCTCCTGGGGGAGAAGGTCCCGGAGATGGAGGTTCAGACGACCCACGGAAGGATGAAGATCCCAAACGACCTCTCTGGAAAGTGGTTCATCCTCTTCAGCCACCCCGGAGACTTCACGCCGGTCTGCACCACGGAGTTCATAGCCTTCGAGAAGATGAGAAAGGAATTCGATGACCTCAACTGCGCCCTTGTGGGCCTCTCCATGGACCAGGTCCACTCCCACATGAAGTGGACCGAGTGGATCAAGGAGATGATGAATGTAGAGATAACCTTTCCCATCATCGCCGACAACGGGACCGTCGCCGGAAAGCTCGGGATGGTCCATCCCGGAAAGGGGACGAACACCGTCAGGGCCGTCTTCGTGGTGGACCCTAAAGGCGTCATAAGGCTGATGCTCTACTACCCCCAGGAGATCGGAAGGAACATGGACGAGATCCTAAGAGCCGTCAAGGCCCTCCAGATCTCAGACAAGAACAAGGTGGCAATGCCCGCCAACTGGCCGAATAACGACCTCTTCGGCGATGAGGTGATAATACCTCCGCCCTCAGACGAGAAGACCGCTGCCACCAGAAAGACGGGCGGAGGCGTCGTCTGCGAAGACTGGTGGTTCTGCCACAAGAAGCTGTAAGCCGCCGGAAAAGTAGTTAAGATAGCGGATCGTCTATAACGGTTAATGGTGATGATATGGCCAAGATAGGAGTTGTGAGACACCGGGTGGAAGACTTCCCTGAATGGAGAAAGAAGTTCGACGATAGGATGGAGGTGCGGAAGAGCAACGGATGGTCGGGCCACGAGCTCTACTACGACGAGGGGAGAAAAGAGGCTTATGTCGTCCATACCGTCCATGACGAGAAGCTGGATCTGGCCAGGGAGCATATGGAGAAGTTCAAAGCCATGGGGAGGCGGACCGAGATGAAACCCTCCGGCAATCCTGACCATTCGATAATGCCGAGAGGCGAGAAGATCGAAGCCGTAAAATATTGACCCTGGATAACGAGAGGAGGTTTTCCCTTCCCCATGAGCAAGGCCCCTCCTCCGGCTTGCCGAAGCCCTGTTACAGGCCGCGATCCCCCGGGGGGCGCCTGTCTCCCGCTTCTATTGTCGGGCTCCCCCTCATATTTCCGAAAAAAATTTAAGGGAATACGACAGAGAAATTGGCATGGCTGACAAGAAATTCTACACCCTCCCCGAACTGCCCTACGCCTACAACGCCCTGGAGCCTCATATCTCCGAGGCTCAGCTCAGAATCCACCACGATAAACATCATGCCGCCTACGTAAACGGCGCCAACTCCATCCTGGAGAGGCTGGAGAAGGCCCGGGAGGCGGGAGATGATCTGGATATGAAGTCCACCCTGAAGGAGCTATCCTTCCAGGCGGGGGGACACGTCCTCCACAGCCTCTTCTGGTCGAACCTCACTGCTGCCGCGAAGGCGGCAGAGGAGCCCGGCGGCGCCCTCGCCGACGCCCTGAAGAGAGAGTTCGGCTCCTTCGCCAGGTTCAAGAAGGAGTTCTCCCTCGCCGCGGCGACCGCCGAGGGCTCCGGCTGGGCGGCCCTAGCCTGGTGCGCCATGACAAAGCGGCCCCTCATCATGCAGATCGAGAAGCATAACGTCAACGTATACCCCATGTTTCGGATCCTCATGGTCCTGGACGTATGGGAGCACGCCTACTACCTCGATTACAAGAACGAGCGGCCGAAGTTCGTCGAGGCCTTCTGGAAGATCGTCGACTGGGACGAGGTGAACCGCAGGCTCGAGGCGGCGATAAAATAAACAGATGACCGCAATGGGCCACAATAGACAATTTTTTTTACTGAGGAGGAATGGACATGAAATTCCTGAAGATGCCGTTTCTGATCCTGACTTTAGCTGCCCTCGTCATCACCGCGGGCTGCGCCGATCGGATCGATGACCACCCAGAAGCCGTCGGAGAGGCAGATGGCCCTCTCCGGGCCGAGAGCTCGACGGCGATGATCGAGAGCGATAACCTCACCTACCCCGCCTACGTAGCGGCCCCAGCTCCGAGCCGGGGAGGAGGCGACGATCCGATCTATCCGGGGTTGGTGATGATCCACTCCTTCAACGGCCTGGAGCCCGGCTATAGGGACCTAGCCGACCGGCTCGCAGCATCCGGGTACGTCGTCATCGCCCCGGAGTGGCAGACCTTCGAGAGGACGCCCCTGGACGAAGCCGTCGACGGGCTCGTAGGGGCCTGCGCCGCCTACCTTATCGATAGGGAGGACGTGAACGGCGACCGCCTCGGCCTCACCGGCTTCTGCGCCGGCGGCAGGTACACGATGCTATTTCTCCCCCAGATGGAGGAGTTTCGCTCCGGTGTAGCCTGGTACGGATTTCCCTACTCAGGCGGCTTCAACGACGAGACGAAGCCCGCCGACCTCATCGACGGCCTCGATGCGCCGATGCTGATCATCCACGGGACCGGAGACGTACCAAGCCCCATCTCCGGGATATACGAGTATGCAGCTGCCCTCGACGCCGCTGGCAAGTACTTCGAGCTGAAGGTCTACCAGGGGGAGGGCCATGGCTTCATGATCCATGAGGGCGAAAGGTCGGAGAGCTTCGCCGCCCTGGACGCCGAAGGAGAGATGGCGAGGTTCTTCGATAGGACGCTTAAAGGATGATGAAGTCGTTCGAAGGGGCGCGGGGTTGAAAGAGACCGCGCCGCGCCCCTTATCTCTTTTTTTCGCGTCAAACCTCCGACCGGCCCGTGACCATCTCGGCCACCCAGTCCCAGTCGTGATCGTAGATGTGGGCCGAGCAGCTGACGGTGGTGATCGAGCCGGGCTCCGCCCCCACCCTCCCGGCGACGTATTCGAGGAGCCTGGTGAGGCCGTAGAGGTTTGCGGGGTAAGCGCCTGCGAAGTCGTGGCTCCGGAATAGGGCCGCGAGGTGGAGGCGGCCCTCCCGGATCTTGAAGTCGTCGACCATCATGCAGGGGACCTCCTCCTTCTCCGTATCGACGGGCGGAATCCACGTCACCGCCGAGGCCCTCCGCGAGTTGGGGCTCGCCCTGAGGCGGCGGACAATCTGATCGATCTGGTCGACGGGCCCATGGGAATCATCATCTATTTGTTTCTGAGAGCCGGGCAGAGCCCAGGCCCGGAGCCGCTCGCCGTAGGTGTACTCAAAGCCGGGGTTATCGCCGCTGATGAGCTGCCTTGCGTACTCTTCCAGACGGTACTGGTTCCAGGAGAAGTATTCCAACGGGATCATATCCCTCCTGGGGTCCTCCACCACCACCTCCAGGGCGAGGATCTCCCGGGTCTTTGTGCCCCGCTCGTCGGTGATCTCCTCGCCCCCGCGCCAGATGAGGCCGAGCCCCCGCCGCCACGCCTCGGGGATCGTATCCGCCCTGATGAACCTTCCGACCCTCAAATAACCACCTTTAGTTGGTAGGGACCAAGGGCTGAAATAGTTGGCTCTTGAAGGTGGAAGGGCCGGAATGGA
Source organism: Candidatus Methanocrinis alkalitolerans (assembly GCF_029167205.1). Classification (NCBI taxonomy): domain Archaea; kingdom Methanobacteriati; phylum Methanobacteriota; class Methanomicrobia; order Methanotrichales; family Methanotrichaceae; genus Methanocrinis; species Candidatus Methanocrinis alkalitolerans. Next base: position 51,975 of record NZ_JARFPL010000010.1, on the reverse strand, counting down.
TTCGGCAGAACTCTGGAGACCTTCAAAATGCCCGACTTCGAGTGGGAGCTGGTGGCGGCCATAAACCGCTTCTTCGAGATCGAAGAGATCAGGGGCGTAGCCTACCGGCTCAAGCAGAGCCGCTACACCCCCCAGGTCGTCGACCTCCTCGTCGACTCGCCCCGCCCCGGCTACTATCTGGCCGTCGAGTGCAAGAGCATCGACGCCCGGAAGGCGAAGACGTTATACTACAGCCAGCACTTCTCCCTCGCCGGCGGCGTCCATCAGATCGAGAGGGTCGACCGGTTCATCGAAGCCTCCGGCCGGCGGGGGGTCCTGGCGGTGGAGCTGCGGCAGGGTCCGGGCAAGCCAAAAGGGGCCCACCTCATACCCTGGAAGACGGTCATCGACGGCTTCAGGTCCCAGTCCCCAGGAATCCCGGTGGAGAGGATCGAGGCGATTCCGCCCCTGGGAAGGAAGAACGGGACCTACCGGATTGAGGCCGGGGACCTGGAAAGGCTGGAGATCTAAGGCCAATCAATTTTACTGGAGACAAGAGAATTTGGATTAAGCTTATATCCCCTTCCGCCGCTCCCAAAAACCATGAAGCTTCCCGGTACCGCGACCCAGCCGGAGAACGTCCATATCGCCGTAGGAAAGCTCGATATCAGGCCGGGGATGGCCTTCCTCGATCTAGGGTGCGGCTCGGGGGCCGTATCCCTTGCCGCTGCTAGGTTCACCGACCGGATATACGGCATCGATCGAAGATCCGAGGCGGTGGAGATCTCGAAGGGAAGGGTCCAGGCCGGGACCTTCCTCTGCGGCGAAGCCGGGGAGCTGATCCCAACGCTTCCAGATATCGACCGGTGCTTCATCGGCGGGACGAGGGGGATAGAGGCCTTCTTCCCCGCCCTGATGGAGAGGCTCTCTCCCGGAGCCGTCGTCGTAGCCGACCTCGCCAGGATCGGGATGGCGTCGAAGGTAGTCGAATTGATGAAGGGGGCGGGGATCTTTGAGGAGCTCCTCCAGATCGGGATCGCCCGGGGATACGATCTCGCCGGGGACGTCGCCCTCCGGCCGGAGAACCCCATCTTCATGGTGGTGGGGAGGCTTGCTGGAGGTCGCAGCCCTTGACGGGAGGAAGATCGAAGATGGGGGACTATCGGAGAGGATGGAAGATGTCAGGAAAGGAGATGGAGATGGTGGCTTGCTGATAGGGGTGAGCCTCGGCCCCGGCGATCCGGAGCTTCTGACCCGGAAGGCGGAGAAGGCCCTCGCCGCCGCGGATGAGGTCTTCGTCCCCGGGGAGATGGCCGCCGAACTCGTCAGGCCCTTCGCCGAACCGGAGGTCCTCGACTTTCCCATGATCTCGGATAAAGCGAGGCTTCTGGAGATCTGGGCCGACAACGCCGACCGGGTCGCCTCCCGGGCCCTCGGCGGCGACGCCGCCTTCGCCTGCATCGGCGACGTCAACACCTTCTCCACCTTCTCCCACCTCAAGAGGCTGGTGATCGAGCGCCACCCGAAGGTGGAGATCGAGACGATACCCGGCGTCGGGACCGTCCCGGCCCTGGCGGCGAGGCTCGGGGTCGACCTCTCGGAGTCCTTCCTGGTATCCGACGGATCCCAGGTTCAGACGGTGATCAGGATGAAGGCGGTCAGGCCTGCCGAGATGGCGGCAGAGCTGGCGAGGGAGGGGTTCGACGACTTCACCCTGGGGGTCCGGCTCTACACCCCCGAGGAGTCGATAATTCGGGAGGAGATGCCGGAGAGGAGCGACTACTTCAGCGTCCTCTGCGCCAGAAGGAGGAGGAGATGAAGATCCACTTCGTCGGCGCCGGCCCCGGTGACCCCGACCTCATCACCGTCAGGGGCGCTCGCCTCCTGGAGGAGGCGGACCTCATCGTCTACGCCGGCTCCCTCGTCAACCCCACCCTCCTGGAGGGGCTCTCTGCAAGGCTCGTCGACAGCAACAGGATCAACCTCGAGGAGATCAACGGGATTATGCTCTCCGCCCTCCGGAGGGGCGAGGGGGTGGTGAGGCTCCACAGCGGCGACCCCGCCCTCTACGGCGCCATCCTGGAGCAGATGAGACCCCTGGAGGAGGCGGGGGTCGAAGTCGAGGTCATCCCCGGCGTCTCATCACTGTTCGCCGTCGCCGCCGCCCTCAAGACCCAGCTCACCCTGAAGGGGGTCTCGGAGTCGCTGATCGTAACGAGGCCCGCGGGGACGACCCTGGAGAACGACTCCATCGCCGAATTCTCCCGATTCGGGACGACGATGGCGATATTTCTCGGGGCGGATAAGATAAGGGAGACGGTGGACAGGCTGGAGATCCCGGCAGAGACCCCAGCCGCCGTCGTCTACCACGCCTCCTGGCCCGACGAGCTGGTGATCGTCGGGAACGTCGGGGACATCGCCGACAGGGCCGAGGAGGCAGGGGTCACCAAGAGCGCCATGATCCTCGTCGGGAACGTCATATCGAGGAGCGGCTATGGGAGGTCTCACCTATACCAGAGTCGGTAGCCGTCCTCGTCTTCGACCGCAACATCCCCGAGGGGGAGAAGATCTCCGCCGCCCTGAGGGACCGGTACGATCCGCAGGTTCTCGTATACAGCAAAAAGAGGGCTCAGGAGATGGTCGGCACCCTCGCCGGCTTCGACCTGGTGGTGGCGGTTATGGCGGTGGGGATCGTGGTGAGGATGATCTGCCCCGGCATCGCCGACAAGTGGACCGGAACGCCGGTGGTGGCCGTCGACTCGTCCCTCCGGTCCGCCGTCCCGGTCGTCGGAGGCCACCACGGCGGAAACGACCTCGCCCTCCGCCTCTTCGAAAAGCTCGGCGCCTATCCCGCCATCACCACAGCCACCGACGCCGCCGGCCGCCCCTCCCTGGAGGGGACGGCGGCGGGGCTCGGGGCCCGCATCGTCAACCGCAGCTCCTCCAGGGATGTCAACCTCGCCTTCCTGCGAGAAGACGTCCCCGTCGTCAGGCTCGCGGGGCCGAAGATCGTCCTGGTGGATGAGGACGTGGCGGTCCTCAAGAGCAAGGGCGGCGTCGTCGTTGGGATCGGCGCCAGGAGGGGCGTCGAGGCCTCGGAGGTCTTGGAGGCGGCAAGGATGGCCCTGGAATCGGTAGGGCGGGGGATAGACGAGATCAGGGCCATCGCCACCGGGGAGATAAAGAGGGACGAGCCCGGCATCTCCCAGGCGGCGGAGAGGCTCGGCCGCCCCGTCATCTACCTCGACGAGGAGGTCCTCAACGCCCAGTCCCCGACGACGGAGTCGAGGGCTCGAGACCTGGGGCTGGTGGGGGTGGCGGAGCCCGCCGCCCTCGCCCTATCCGAGAGGCTGATCATGCCCAAGAAGGCCTACGGGAGGGTGACCGTTGCCCTCGGAGAATAGGCTCTACATCGTGGGGATTGGACCCGGAGAGAGGGGTCAGATGACCAGGAGGGCGATAGAGGCGATATCCGACGCCGAAAGCGTCGTCGGATACCGCCCGTACCTGGACCTCGTCTCCGACCTCCTGGTGGGCAAGAGGGTCGTCTCCACAGGGATGGGACGGGAGGTGGAGAGGGCTAAGGAGGCCGTCGACCTCCTGGAGGAGGGCTCTGTCGCCCTCATCAGCAGCGGTGACCCCAACGTCTACGGGATGGCGGGGCTGGGCCTCGAGGTCGCCTCCGGCAGGGTCGACCTCAGCCGCGTCGAGGTCGTCCCCGGGATCTCCTCCTTCTCGGCCGCGGCCTGCAGGGCCGGCGTCACCTTCACCGAGTCGGTGGCGGCCATCAGCTGTAGCGACCTTCTCACCCCCTGGAATAAGATCGAGGAGAGGGCAAGGGTCGCCTCGGAGCTGAAGATGCCCATGGCGATCTATAACCCCCGGTCCAGGAGGAGGACCTGGCAGCTCGATCGGGTCCTGGAGATCGCCACCTTCGACGGCGAGAGGGACCCGAAGGTTCTGGTGGCGAAGAACGTCGCCCGGGAGGGGGAAGCCCTCTTCTGGACGAGGGCCGGGGAGATGCTGGAGGAGGAGGATCTCCGGGAAGAGGTGGATATGTTCACCCTCCTGATCCTGGAAGGAGAGGGGATGGTGAGAGGAGAAGGGACCGCCTGCGACGAGAATAGGAGAAGGGGCGCCGCCGGACCGGAGGCGAGGAGCCACCCGGCCGGTGGCCATTCGGCGAGGGTCCACGTCGTAGGGACGGGTCCCGGCGACCCCCGCCACCTCACTCTCGATGCGGAGGAGATCATCGAGAGGTCGGACCTCCTTCTGGGGGCGGAGAGGCACCTCTGCGCCGTCAGAGGGGTTTCGAAAGGCGAGACGAACTCTCACGAAGGAAAGGGAGAGTTCGAGGATAGGATATCAGCGAGGGTCCGGGCTGCTGAGGAGGCGGCCCGCCTCGGCAAGACCGCATCGATCCTCTTCGGGGGCGACCCCAGCACCTTCAGCTCCTCCTGGAGGGTGCGCGCCCCCTTAAAAGCTCAGGTATCTTCGGGGGTCGGCGCCTTCTCGGCGGCGGCGGCGAGGCTCGGAGCACCCCTGGTGAACGACTTCGCCCTCATCTCGGGGCTCAGCGAAGAGACCCCGTGGAGGGCCCGCCGCCTCCTGGAGGGCGGCTTTGCCGTAGTCGTCTACAACCAGAACTCTGGAAGAATGGACTGTCTAGCCGAGGCGGTATCCGACCTCGACCCGGAGAGACCCTTCGGCCTCGTCCAAGACGCCACCCGTCCCGACGAGAGGATCTATATCGGGAGGGGGGCGGATCTCGCCCGCCCGAGCTTTGAGGGGAGAAGGTGTACCCTGATCCTGGCGGGTCCCGAGGCCCGGATGACCGAGGGAAAGATCATCAACCGAAGAGGGTATCAGACCAAGTACTACTACTGAAGCCGGGGGGTTTTTGATGACCGAGAAGAAATATTCAGATCTGGGGGCGATGACCCCCGAGGGGATGGAGATCTACAACAGGAGCAGAAGCTTCATCGCCGGGATCGTGGGGGATGAGACCCCCGAGGACGGGATCAAACAGCGGTGCGTCATCGCCACCGGCGACCTCGCCGTCGCCGATATCCTCAGGTTCCAGGGCGACCCCGTCGCTGCGGGGCTTTCAGCCCTGGAGGCAGGCGCCCCCATATTCGTCGACATAAAGATGGTGGAGGCGGGGGTGGTGAAGCGGGGACATAAAAGCCCCGTGGTCACCGCCATCGGCAGAGGCGATCGATTGGCCGAGAGGGAGGGGATCACCAGGACCTCGGCGGGTTTCCTGGAGGGAAAAGAGGAGCTCTCCGGGAGCATAGTCGTCATAGGAAACGCCCCTTCGGCCCTCCTAACCCTATGCGACCTCATCGAGGGAGGCGAGGCAGAGCCAGCCCTCGTCATCGGCGTCCCCGTCGGCTTCGTCAACGCCGCCGAGAGCAAGGAGAGGCTCCGGGAGATCGACGTCCCATCGATATCGACGGTGGGCACCAGAGGCGGAACCCCCATCGCCGTCGCCGCGATAAACGAGATCATAAACATGCACCATGGAAGAGAATAGCTCTGAAGAGGAGAGGAGAAGGGCGATAGACCCCGTCTCGGGCTTATCGATACCCACCGACTGGGTCGAGAGGTCCGCCGACCCCGAGGTCTTGGAGAAGGTCAAAAGCGGCCTCTGGGCGCTTCTATCCGACGGGACCCTCCTGCGGCGGGGGCTGACCACGGGGACGACGGCCGCCGCCGCCGCAAAGGGGGCGGTCATCTCCCTTCGAGAACCGGTCCACGAGGTCGCCGTCCTCACCCCGGTGGGGATCAGGGTCGCCGTCGCCGTCGACGGCCGCGACGGATCCTGCTCCGCCGTCAAGATCGGCGGAGACCACGAATCCGACGTCACCGCCGGGGCGGTGATGGAGGCGAAGGCGGCCCCCATCTTGGGGATGGAGTCTGGCGAGGATATGGGACCTGAGAAGTCCCACGGGCCGGAAGAGAAGATCGAGATCGTCGCTGGCCCCGGGATAGGGAAGATCGGGGGTGCGGGCCTCTGCGCCCCTTCTGGGAGGCCCGCCATCAGCCCCTCGTCGAGGGGAGAGATAAAAAGAGCCATCGAGGAGGGGATGGCAGCGGTGGGGATCGGTGCAGTCCGGGTGGTCCTCTCGGTGAGAGATGGCGAGAGGATAGCCGGAAGGACGATGAACCCCCACCTTGGGATCACAGGCGGAATATCGATCCTAGGGTCTACGGGCTTCGTCGAGCCCTGGAACGAGCACCTCGCCGAGAGCCGGGAGGCGGAGATCCTGGAGCCTGACCGGGTGGTGGTCACCACCGGGAGGGTCGGCCTCAAGTACTCGCGGTTCCTCTTTCCAGGACACGTCGCCGTCCTCGCAGGAAACCGCCTAGACCGGATCCGCTTCAGAGAGGACCAGGAGAGCGTCCTCTGCGGCCTTCCCGCCCTCATCCTCAAGTGGGGCATGCCCGATATCCTGGAAGGGACCGGATACGGTACCGTGGCGGAGATGGCAGATCGTGAGCCCGGCCACCCCCGGATCGACGAGGGCCTCCGTAAGACGGCAGAGAGGCTCCCCAAAACGAGGATCATCCTCCTCAACAGGGACGGATCGATCCTGAGGGATAGAGGTCCCTTGCCCGGTGGGAGTTGGCGGAGATAGAGGGAGGAGATGGGAGAGGAAGACTGTGGACGAAGGAGTAGACGGGAGAGGAAGACTGTGGACGAAGGAGGAGAGGGGAGAGTAGAGCTTCGGGGCGAGGTCATGATACGCGGGAGCGAGGTCGCACCATGAAGATCGTCGGAGTTGGAGCGGGCCCGGGGATGCTCACAATGGAGGCGGCGAGGGCCATAAGAGAGGCCCGGCTCATATACGGGTCGGAGAGGGCCATCGATCTCGCGAGAGACGAGATCTATCCCGGAACCGACGTGAGGGTGATCGAAGATTACGGAGCCCTCCGAAAGCTACCCCCCGAGGCCGTCGTCCTCTCCACAGGAGACCCGATGTTAAGCGGCCTCGGCTACCTGGACGGAGACGTGATCCCGGGGATATCCAGCATGCAGGTCGCCTGCGCCAGGCTGAAGGCAAGCGAGCTGAAGGTCATCCCCATAACCGTTCACGGCAGAAGGATGGACCCGGAGCCCATCCTGGCGGAGATCGCTCGCGGTAGGACCGTCTTCCTCCTTGTAGACGACTCCACCGACCTTCCGGGACTCTGCCGGCTCTTGGAGGAGAGGGGCCTCTCCAGGGACGTCGCCGTCTTCACCGACCTCGGCTACCCGAATGAGGAGATCCTCCGGGGGACGACGAGATGCCCCCCGACCTCAAAGGGGCTCGCCTCGGTGATGATAGGAGACCTGGGGTTTGAGAGAACCCCTTAATTTCCACTGGAGCTCCCGCCGACGGGAGCCTCAAAAATAGATTTATTAAAAAAATTATATCTACCCCGGGTTGCAGGCCTTGCAGGGGGAGTAGCCCGCCTCCCGAGCCTCCCAGACGTCGGAGAAGTATACCCTGTTTTCGTCCTTGATCTTCTTGGCCGAGGTGCAGTCGGGGAGGTGATACTTGTCGGAGTTCTTGCTCCCTACATATCGATATTCGAGATCCTCAAAAGATTCCTCTGCTTCAATATTGGCTGGGGTCTCCCGATAGACGGATGCCCCTTGATTTATTGGGACCCCCCGATAGACGGGTGTCTCTTGATGGGGGAGGATCTCTCTATACGCGGCCGTCTCTCGATAGACGGGGGTCGACTTCGAGGAGGCTATAGCTTCATCTGCGGATCTGGAGAGGGTGAGAGGCTCTTTAGACGGTGCCTTAGGTGTAGCCTCCTTGCCATATAGATCTCGGCCATCGTCCCAGATCACGATCTTGGGGCCGTCTTCAGCGATGATGCAATCTCGCCGTTCTGGGAGAAAAAGCCCCCCGGGCTCCTCCACCTCCAGAATGGAGGAATAGCCCCGCTCCGGGGTGAGAAGGCACCTTTCGCGTATATCGAAATCTCTCCTCTCCCCCGGCTCCACCTCCATCATCATGTACCTGGTATTCTCGACGAGCCGATCCCCATCCCAGAGGGTGGCGTTGAGGATCAGATAAGGAAGGGTAGACCGGCCCTGGAGGGTCAGACTTCCCCAGGTCCGAAAGAGGGTGCTGCTTACGGAAGAGTTGAACTCCACGATCGGTGAAATCGATGGCAAATAGGCCGTATCGTCAGAGACCTCCGCGGATCCGTCTTGATCCTGCCCCTCCTCTAAATCCTCGCCGGGGTCGAGGCTGAACTGGTGGCCGGTGGGACCTGAACCCATCGAGTCTGATGGATGCAAAAGGTCCTCCCCGAAATAGGACCCATCTCCGAAGATCGAGGAGCCCATCCGCGAAAGCCAGGGCCCTGCGTCCTCCCGGATCGAGGAGAGGGCAGCCTCCGCCTCTGATGGTAGCCGGATATTGCCCCCTACCTGGAGGTGGAGCAAAGATGCCGAGACTGCCACCAGAAGGACGGAGAGGAGAAGGATCCTCTTCTTGGATAGAAGCTTCGCCGACAATTGTAGACCCCTTTATTTCTACTGGAAAGCCCTTTTCTATTGGAGAGCCCGTTTCTAATGGAGAGCTCCATCCGAATCGGCGGTGGTCGACAAAGCCCTAAAGGCCGATAGATCCACCTCCCTAAAGGCCGTTAGACCCACAGGATGAAGCCCATCTCCGGGGACCATAGCCCTTAAGATCGGCCCTCAATCCCCCAGCCGCTCCAAAACCTTCAGCGCCTCCTTGACGCAATCCAGCTGGGTCATCAGCCTCCCCAAATCCTTTTCATCCCGCATCTCATGGGATATATCCCTGATCTTATGGAGGATGACAGCCTTCAGCTCCTCCAAGGCGAGATCCACCTCTTCTTCAGCCACCATCACCCTGGATCCACCTTCGCGATGGCCCTTCCTCCCTTTTTCTTTGGGCTCCTGAGGCGAAGGCTCCTCAATGGCCGTCCTACCCCCAAAGCCGGACCCTGATCCCTCCCCCCTTCCATCTGCAGGTATGAAACCCCGTTCTCTCATCGAAGAACCCTTTAAAGGCTCAAAAGCGACTTTCTCCCCCATCGATGGAGTCTTTGCCGCCTGTGCCTCCTCAAAAGAGCAGACTGGACATACCACCTCCCCTTTGTAGCGGAAGAAAGGTGCTCCGCAGTCATGATGAGAGGCCAGCATCGTCCCCCCCATCTCCAAAAGCCTCGTTATCCTCTTAATAGCCTCTTCTTCTTCCATCAAAGATCACCAAGCATCGCCCCGTATCATCGGGGATCTACTAGCCTCGACCCACATCATCGGGGATCGAAGGGATCGAGGCTGAATTAAATCGGATTGAAGCTGCCATATGTTTAAATATGACGACCATGACATAATCCTTTGGGACGGGCTTCATCTTTAACCTTTTTGCCGTCTTGAAAGTGTGTCGAAAATGTGGTGATTCCATGGCAGCTGAAAATGTGATTAAGCAGTGCGTCGAAGTTTTAGAGCGCATAATGAGCGACGATACCGTTCCCAGAAATATAAGGCGTTCTGCAGAGAGCGTTAAATCGACCCTTCTCAACGAGGAAGACTCTGAAGCCGTCAGGGCCGCCTCGGCCATATCGATCCTCGACGAGATAAGCAACGATCCAAACATCCCCCTTCATACCAGAACCCTCATCTGGAACGTCGCGAGCCAGCTCGAGACCGTACCCATCGGCTGATCTCGCCGAAGTACCATAGGCCGTAACCCCGATAGGCCGTAACCCCGGAGGCGAGGCGAGGGCAAACCGCCCCCGCGAACTAATTGGATTTACTCCTTTAGGCCAGATTCGATCCTATAGATGCATATCACACCATAAACAAGCCTCTTAGCTGCGTCGGCCATATCGCCAGGGATGCAAAAACCACCTCCTCAAGATCAAACCTAGATCGCCTCAGCCAAAGAAATCAGATCCTTCGCATAAAGCTCTCATCTATTCGCCTCAAGGAAGGCGTTATATGAAGATCCCATATGAAGATCCCATATGAAGATCCCATATGAAGATCCCATATGAAGATCCCATATGAAGATCCCATATGAAGATCCCATATGAAGATCCCATATGAAGATCCCATATGAAGATCCCATATGAAGACCCCTTCGTTTCCACTGCAGCCCCAAAACCCCAACCGTGACCCCGACCCCGGTACCTCCTCGGCCAACCCCCCTACCCCATAATTTCCACTGGAGCATCTGAGATGGTCGACGGGGTCGCGATCCGGGAGTTGATAAAATAATATCAATATTTTTTCATTTTAAATAAAATGATATCGGGGGGCACTACTCTGATATTTCTACTGGAACATCCACCCCCCATAATTTCCACTGGAACTCACCAGGACGTTTATCTCCCATCTTCATGAGAGAGAAAAGGCCGAATGTAGTTGTTGAATCATGAAAGATAGAACCATTTTGCATAAGATCTAATCGAGAAAAGTATACGGAACTGTAGGTCCAAAAATTGTCCTTTGATCGATATGGTTACAGCTACTGGTTTTTATGTAATCATGGAGGGGCCGTAAGTCGCTATCGAGATCGTTGTCATGGAGATCAGAATCTTTAAGTACGATCAGCATATTAGCTACAACCAGATATATCCATATAGTTTTCAAGAAGCACTTTTCCGTATATCCGCCACTCCAGTAGAAACAATGGGGTGGGGGGGTTGCAGTAGAAACGAAGGGGGCCTTACCGCAACTCTTAATAACAGACAGAATGTATTTGCTTTTTGTCTGGGGGGATTTCGTCTTTCATGTCGGGTGGATTATTCGCGGATTTGCTTAAGAAAGGGGAGATATTCGGGTGCAGAGATGTACTGCGGTCGAGTTATACCCCTTCAAAACTCCCCCATCGGGAGGATCAGATCAACAACATGGCGTCCATCCTCGTCCCCGCCCTCCGGGGTGAGACCCCCTCCAACGTTCTGATATATGGGAAAACCGGCACAGGAAAGACCGCCGTCGCCAAGTACGTCGGCTCTGAATTGGAGGCGGCAGGGGGCGGCAACAAATCCAGATGCTCTTTTATCTACATCAACTGTGAAGTCATTGATACCCAATACAGAGTCTTGGCCCACCTGGCCCGATCTTTCGGAAGGGAGGTTCCCATGACCGGCTGGCCTACTGATCAGGTTTACGAGGAGGTGAGAAAGTCTCTGGAAGAGGACCAGCGGATGGTGGTGATGGTCCTGGATGAGGTCGACAAGCTGACGAGGAAGGGGGACGATATCCTCTACAACCTGACCAGGATCAACTCTGACCTGGACAAGGCGGGGGTCAGCCTGATAGGTATCTCCAACGACCTGAAGTTCACCGACTTTCTGGACCCGAGGGTAAAAAGCTCCCTTGGGGAAGACGAGATAATATTCCCCCCCTACAACGCAGAGCAGATAAAAGACATACTGGAACAGAGGGCGTCCATGGCCTTCAAGCCCGGAGTCCTCGCCGAGGACGTGATCCCCCTCTGCTCAGCGCTGGCGGCTCAGGAGCATGGAGACGCCCGGCGGGCCCTCGACCTTCTGAGGGTCTCGGGAGAGCTGGCGGAGAGGGTGGGCTCTGACAGGGTATCCGAAGATCACGTAAGATCCGCCAGGGCCAAGATCGAAAGGGATCGGGTGAGGGAGGTGGTGATGACCCTCCCGACCCAGTCGAAGCTCGTCCTCTACAGCGTCCTCCTCCTGGAGGAGCAGGGGATAAAGAACGTCACAACCGGGGCCGTTTACGGCATGTACAAGCAGCTTTGCCCCCTGGTGGACCTGGATTACCTCACCCATCGGCGGATAGCAGATCTTATCGCAGAGCTGGACATGCTGGGGATAATCCATACCGTGGTGGTGAGCAAGGGGAGGTACGGCAGGACCAAGGAGATATCTCTCTCCATCCCCCTCGCGAAGCTCAAGTCGATGATCCTCGACGATTACCGTCTCAAAGACCTCATCGGCGGCACCTCTTCCCTCCAGAGCAGGTGGGTCTGAAGATACTGGTCTGAATAGATGGATTTGAAGATGCGGATCTTAAGGCGGGAAGAGCCGGTCTTTAGCCATCGGCTTATTACTTTTAGCATCAATAGAGCCATAGGGTCTTCACAGACCAACGAGGCTTGAGGGATCACAGCGCTTCAAGGTATGAAATGGGCGCAAAACAGTTACCAGAAGCGTACCTACCAGAAGCGAAAAGTGCGCCGACCGGGATTCGAACCCGGGTTTAGGCGTTGGCAACGCCTAGTGATGACCACTACACTATCGGCGCTCTGTTGTTGGTCGCCACAGACCCCATAACGTTCCAGCGTAAAAACATTGCGGGTAGATCAGCCCCCTCTCCGGCCCGTTGCGAAGAAGACCTATCAGATGTCATTCGAGGAGGCGAGCCAGAATATAGACATCAACCACCGGGACCAGATGGTCCCGGTGATGAGGTCGATCCTCTCTGACGCGAACCTCAACTTCAATAGGGGCTACGGCTCGAGCAGCAGCGAGAGCCAGAGCAGGACCTACGAAGGCGTGAAGCGCTCCCTGAAAGAGGACCGCAGGTCTCTGATCATCAGCTTCCGGGGTAATAAGCCGGACGGGAAAGGGACCTGGGGCCATGCCGTCCTCGCCTACAAGCTGGTGGCGGTGGAGGGGAAGGACTACAAGCAGGTCTAAATCCACGGCTCCAACACCCTCGTGACGGAGCTGGAGAGCTTGAATTAACCGAGGCCTGTGGCCATACTCTGGCTCGACGGCTTCCTCTACTACTCCGTCCAGAGCGGTGGACAAGAATATGGATCCAGTGACCCCACCAAGATCGCCGCAAACCCCGTCTTCAGGACGATACCCCTGGAGGAGGCAGGCTCCTTCTTCCCAGGTCTGAAGGAGATGACCAGGGGCTTCGTCGATGCCCTGAGGAAGGGGGTAGGTTTGCGGCAGCGGTCCGCTGCCCCGCAGACGCTCTCTTTACCGACCTCGCGGGACGGAGGGGCGGAGGACCGTCGGCGGCCGGGTCACAAACGAGATCCCCGGGGCGGAGATGATCTCGTCGGGGGAGGTGGAGATATACCTCCTCCCGATGGACCTCGAGTACAGCCTCGAGATCTCCGGGACCGGGGCCGGTATGGTTGACCTGGACGTCATCAGCCCCCGGGGGGAGTCCTCAGCGAGGGTCGCGTCCTTCCTGAGCCTTCCGATCGGATCCGGCGGCAAGATCGCCGCCGATATGGGACTTGGCGGAGATATCGAGGGGCTAAATTCGGGGGGGCTCGATCCTCGGCCCCAGCCTCTTGGGATCCATGGACCTCTCGACGGAGACCGCAGCGGAGGGGACGGGCGATGATAGAGATGCAGGATGGGTACTCCCCGGATACGGCGAGATCCTCATCGACGCCCCTCCCGGCGGTTGGGAGGGGGTGGTGCCGGGGGAGGCGATATAAAGGGAAGCGAGAGGATGTAGCGGCAGATGCTCATGACGTCGGCGACCGGCGACCCCCGCCAGGATCTCGGACTCTGAACCTGACCATCTCTCCGACGAGATGATGGCAGAGCATCTCCGCCTCTTTCGCCCGGGGCGACCGCCGAGATATCCAGCCGGATCGGTCAGGACCCCATCCCCTGGGCCTTTCACCCTATCGATCTGGCAGCAACCGGTGGCCTTAGAATAAGAATACGTAGACGAGGAGGAACGCAACAATCGCCACCAGCAGTACGGCGGAGAGGATGGTGTACCTCCAGCGGAGATAGGGGTTCTCTTGGAGCGCCTCTCGGAGGGCCTCATTTCGCTTCATACCATATCGCTGATAGGAAATATTAGATAAATGTGGCGAGCGATTTGGTTCATAACTGGATTATTGAAGAAGGGATGGACCGTCCGAGATGAAGATAGAGAACCTGGACCAGGCGTTCAAGGCCGCATCCGCCGGCATCGAGATGGCGATCGCGATACTGATCGGGAGCGTCATCGGATACGCTGGCGCCAGATTCTTCGACGAAGGCTCCGGCTACATCGGCCTCTTCATCGGAGCGGTTTTGGGGCTCATTTCAGGGACGTACAACCTCTACAGAAGGTACAGGTAAGGTTACAGGCTGCCGAGATCTCATGTGAAGAGATCGCCCCGGGCAATGGCTCAATAGATCGACCATTCGCCGCTGAGGTCGCCTTCGTGACCAGAGACTATCGGACCGAATTTTCAAACTCCTCCATCTTCTCTCCTGCCATAGAGGCTCGTTCTCCAGCCCGGAATCTTCATAACTCTCCGACTTTTCGGACCATACCATTTAAGGCAAAAACCCTCGGGGCCGCTCGAAAAGTCTTAAGCCGATCATCGACGAAGCCTCGACCTTCATCTCCTGTCTCCACCCCTTCTCACCCCGATTACAACAGGTATCTTCTCCTTCGCACATATTTTCTGCACACATTTTATCTATAATCAACTTCAAACTCGATCTTGCGCTGGTGGTGTCCTATCGTGTACGACGTCATAATCATCGGAGCGGGCCCGGCCGGCCTTACCGCCGGGATGTACTGTGCCAGGGGCGGGAAGAAGACCCTCATCCTCGGAAACCTCTACGGATCCCAGCAGTCGATGGGCGGCCTCTACGAGAACTATCCCGGCTTTCCCGACGGAATCCAGGGTATCGAGCTCTCCGAGCGGATGCGCGACCAGGCCGTGAAGTACGGCGCAGAGCTTCATGAGGAGCTGGCGGCTAAGGTCGTATATCTGAGCGGCGTATTCAGGGTCAAGACCGATGGCTGGGAGTACCAGTCCAGGGCTCTGATTTTGGCCACCGGAGCCAGCCATCGCAAGATCCTCATCCCCGGAGAGGAAGAGTACGCCACAAAGGGCGTCTCTTACTGCGCCTACTGCGACGGAGCCCTCTTCAGAAGCAAGACCGTCGCGGTGGTGGGATACGGGAACGGCGCGGCGAGGGCGGTCCTCTATCTGGTGGGGCTCTGTCAGAAGGTCCACCTCCTGAACGTCCGGGAGGAGCTGGTGGCGGAGGCGGTCTACCTCGACAGGATCGGGAGGCTGACCAACCTCGCCGTCGTTGAGGGGGTAGAGCCGATCCGGATCCTGGGGGACGGGTTCGTTACTGGGGTCGAGTTCAAGGCTAGAGGTAGGGTCCGCACCCTCGACGTGGACGGGGTCTTCGTCGAGATGGGGGTCAGTCCCAACGTCGAATTGGCCGCCGACCTCGGCGTCGAGCTGACCAAAGGCGGTTTCATAAAGGTGAATCGATTGACCCAGGAGACGAGCGTTCCCGGGGTCTTTGCGGCGGGGGACGTCACCGGCGGGAGGATGCAGGTGACGACGGCCGTCGGCGCTGGGACCTCCGCGGCGATCAGCGCCATGAGGTATATACAGTGATCTCCAATGTATGCAGCGGACCCCATTGGTCTCCAACGTATCCAATAATATCCATCAATATGGATGAATCCGGTGGTGAAATATCACGAAGAAGAGGCGAGAGAGGCCTGATCTCACCAGGCCTGTAGCCGTCTGGCGGTCAAGAGACCTCCTGGACGGGGAGGCGGCAGGATCTCTGACCGTGATCCTGAGGACGAGAGGATGCAGGTGGCGGAGGTGCGCGATCTGCGGCTACCCCTCGGAGGGGGCGCCGGCGAGCGCGGAGGATCTCACCGTCCAGTTCCGGGCGGCAACAAGAGACCTATCCTCCGAGGATCGGGTGGTCAAGATATACACCAGCGGGAGCTTCCTCGATCCCGAGGAGGTCCCGGAATCGGTCCGGGGCCGCATAATAGATGCCCTCGCCGCAGCCGGGGTCGAGAAGCTCGTCTTTGAATCGCGCCCCGAGTACATAACCAGGGAGCTGGTGGAGGCCTCTGCAGCAGAGATCAGGACGGAGGTGGCCATCGGCCTTGAGAGCTCCAGCGACATCGTCAGGGAACACTCCATCGGTAAAGGGTTCACCTTCGCTGATTATAAAGAGGCTGCAGAGGCCGTCCGCCGCGGAGGCGGATCTGTCAAGACGTACCTCCTCCTGAAGCCCCCCTTCCTCTCCGAAGCCTCGGCGATAGCCGACGCCCTCCGGTCTGCCCGGGATGCGACGGCTTCCTCGGACGTCATCTCCCTCAACCTCACCAACATCCAGAGGGGTACTCCCCTGGAGAGGATGTGGCTGGTCGGCGACTACCGCCCCCCGTGGCTCTGGAGCGCCGTCGAGGTCTTGAAGGGCGTCTCCTCCGTCCCGATCATCTCCGATCCGGTGGCGGCGGGGACGAGGCGGGGTCCCAGAAACTGCGGCAGGTGCGACGAGGCCGTCGCGAAGGCGATAAGGGAGCACGCCCTCACCCAGGATCCGGGGGTCTTCGAGGATCTCGACTGCAGCTGCAAAGCCGCGTGGAAGAAGGTCCTGGAGCTGGAGGACCTCGCCTTCGGATCTCCCCTGGAATCGGATTCGAGGAGACTTTAAAGCCTATCATCTTCTCAAAATGGAAATCAAATCTTCAAGCCTGGGCTTGGGTTGATCATACAGGTTCTTCGGGCGATAGTTCATAGCGACCTCGATTTTCGAGCTCCGGTTGTTCGGGATCCGAGGAGAGCCCCTTTTGTTTTCGAGACGGTCCTCGTCCTGCTATCCTCCCGCAGCTTCGATGATATGCCTCCGAAAAATATCTTTTTATGGTCGGCAGATTGAAATATAACGGATTGGATATCAGCTCTCGAAGTAGCATATGCGGCTATCGAGGTATATTTAGAGCGCAGATCTAGAAAATTATAAGGAGGTACGATAAGAATGTTCGAAACGGTTTTGGTTCCCACGGACTTCTCTAAATATTCAAATAAGGTCCTCGAGTGCGTCGGCGGATTGCCGGGTGTTAAGAAGGTCGTCCTTCTGAACGTCATCGGTCCTGCAGACCCGTTGGCCAGGATCTGGGACCCTGGAGCCAGGCTGAAGGAGGCCAAGAAGAAGCTGGCAGATCAGGCGAAGCTTCTGGAGGCCCAGGGGCTCGAGGTCGAGCAGAGGGCAGAGCCGATGCTGGAGGGGGAGATATTCAGGAAGATCCAGGCGGTATCCGAAGAGGAGGGGGTCGACCTGGTGGTTATGGGAGCTCGCGGGAAGGGCTTCCTCCAGAACATATTCCTCGGGAACGTCGCCAAGAACGTATTGAGGTATGGGGACAGGCACCTCCTTCTCATGCGCTATAAGATGCTGGAGGGCGGCATAGATCTGGAAGAGCACTGCGCCATGATAACCACCAAGATACTCTGCCCCACGGACTTCTCTGAACCTTCAGAGGAGGCGATCCGCCTCCTCAAGGGGATGGGGGGCGTCCGGGAGGTCGTTCTCCTGAACGTCGTCTTCAGCGGGGAGAGCCAGGATGAGGTTGATGCCAAGATGAAGGAGGCTAAAGAGAAGCTCACCGTCATCAAGGAGGAGTTCGAGAGAGACGGCATCAAGGCCTCCGTCCGGGTCGGGATGGGAGACCCTGCTGAAGAGATCATAACCTTGGCCGAAGACGAGGAGGTCTCCTTGGTAGCCATGAGCTCCCGCGGCAAGGGATGGATGAAACAGCTTCTGGTCGGCAGCGTCGCTTACGAGGTATCCAAGAACGGCACAAGGCCCGTCCTAGTTTTGAGGGCCCGCAAAGCTTCCTGAGCCTCCATAATCATGGCGGGGATCGCGCCCGCAGGGCGATATCCACCCCTTGAATCGGCTGCGAAGCGGGGTGGCGAGGGCTTCGCGCCCGGGGCGGGTGCGGCGAGGCGGTCGCAAAGGCGATAAGAGGTCGCAGCCAGGAAGCTGAGGTCGTTGATGATTTCGACAGCTAGTGACCTTCTATCCCGGCGCAAGCCGCCAGAGCTGGGGATCCGCAGCTTTCGGGCGCCGCATTTAGGAGAGCCCTAAATTGCCCTCCCGAAGATGCGATCTCACGAATTTCTCTGCGCCAACCCGCCAGAGATCGTGGTATTTTTAATTTTTATTTTAATACTATATCTCTGAAAACCTTATTTTTATTCGAGACTTTGAAACGACACGGATCTTGATATCCGGCAATTTTTGAATCTATTGTCAGTTTCTTTCTTTTAACTCCTCTTTTCAGACCATAATATTGTTCACCTCTTCGACTTGAGGTCTGTATCATGATAAATCATCTCCATATCGTTTTCGTCATTTAAAATCATAACAGATCTCTCTTGACCATAAAAAATTTAAAATTGCTTTTTATATCATTATTAATCGTTATGCACACGTTTTTGTCATTATAAATCGTTATAATAGCCTGTTCATGCTTATAAACAATTATAACGGTTTTTTTGTCACTATTAATCATTATAATCGTTTATTGACCCAAAAGGACTTAATATCAGGAGTTTAAGAGGGCGCGGTTAGTTGGAGGGTATATATGTCTGACATGAAAAAAAAGCGGTCCCCAGGAAAACGGCTTCTGTATCTATTATGCGCCTCGGTTGTATTTCGCACAAAGTGGCTTGGAGGCTGCACTTCGTGGACCAGATGGATCTCGGGTTCCATCCCAGACAAACCGACCACCGAAAAGAGGAGATCTCCATCTCCCAAAAACATAGGAGAGTCGCAAAAGGTGTAGAGTTGGCAATAGCTGCGAAATCTCGTATGAATCAGATATAAAGTATGGAGGAATGGATTTTATGGTGAGTACAGTCGACATGGGTTTGTTCTGCATATTCTTGCTGGTGCTGCTGTGCCCATTTTTCATAAAGAAAGTTGAAGAGCAGCTTGAAGCCTTCCTTTTTGTTATGGGCGTGTCTGCGGTTACCATAGCCAACGCCTGGCATTTGGAGCTGGTGATCGAGGCCGTCGAAGAGCCGATCATGAAGGGGATAGTCCCTGCGGTGCTGGTGGCAGGCCTGATATTCTACTACGGAAGATCTCATGCGAAGCGGATAATGGACGTCCTCTTGGATAAGATCCCCCTTAAGATACTGGTCTTCCTGATAGTGGTGATCCTGGGCCTATCTGCAAGCCTCATCACGGCCATAATCGCGGCCCTGGTGCTGGTAGAGGTGGTAAGCCTCATGCCCCTAGATCGCAATACCAAAATAAAACTCACGGTGGTAGCCTGTTTCTCCATAGGTCTTGGAGCAGCTCTGACCCCGGTGGGCGAGCCCCTCTCCACCATAGCCATCACCAAGCTGCAGGGCCCGCCGTATCATGCCGGTTTCTTCTTCCTGCTCGAAAACATCGGCGTATATATTATCCCAGGGGTGCTGGCCTTCGGCATATTGAGCGCCTTCATCGTCGGAAAAAAGACGGATGTTAAGGAGACGGATATCTTTGCGAGAGGCGGTGACACTCTCCGGGACGTGGGTATCAGGGGTGCAAAGGTATACCTCTTCGTGATGGCCCTCCTGCTCTTGGGCAGCGGCTTCAAGATCATCATAGATACTTACCTGATCCACATACCCGCGATGATCCTCTACTGGGTCAATATGTCGTCGGCGGTCCTGGACAACGCCACCCTGACGGCGGCGGAGATCGGCCCTTCCATGGATATCTTCCAGATCAAGGCCATTCTGATGGGGCTTCTCGTCTCCGGAGGGATGCTCATCCCCGGTAATATCCCAAATATCATATCTGCAAACAAGATGGGCATAACCAGCAAAGAGTGGGCTCGCACCGGGGTCCCCATCGGCCTTGTGGCGATGCTGGTCTACTTCGTATGGTTGTTCTACCTTCATTGAACGAGGAGCTGATGTCCGAGGATAAACTGATGCTAGGAGGGTTATGATGTTCGAAAAGGTGTTAGTTCCAACAGACTTTTCAAAGTATGCGCAGAAAGTCATAGAGTGCATAGGGGATGTTCCGGGGTTGAAGGAGATAGTGCTCCTTCACGTGGTGGATGCCACCCATCCCTCAAAACGGGGATGGACCCGGGGACCCAAAGTCGAAGGAGCCAAGATCGATCTCGCCGACATAAAAGAGCGGCTCGAGAACCTCGGCTTCAAGGTCACCCCCAGGCTGGAGGTGATCACCGAGGCGGACGTATCCAGGACCATTCAGAGGGTTGCGGAAGAGGAGAAGGTCTCTCTGATAGTGATGGGTGCTTTGGGAAAGGGCCGCGTCTCAGGGATCCTTCTGGGGAGCGCCTCGACGGGAGTTGTCCGTTTCAGCGACAAAGACACCCTCATCATGCGCTACAAGATGCTGGAGGGGCTTGAAGGGGCAACCTACGAGAAGTTCTGCCCCATGATATTCTCTAAGGTCCTCTGCACCACAGACTTTTCGGAGGCTTCACAGTCTGCGATCTCCACGATCAAGGGTCTGAAGGACGTCGTCGGAGAGGTCATTTTGGAGTACGTCGTCTCCAAAGGAGAGACCCAGGAGGAGATCGAGGGCTACGTCGCAGAGGCGAAGGAGAAGCTCGCTGAGATCAAGGAGGATCTTGCAAGCTCGGGCCTCAAAGTGAGAACCCACGTCGATGTGGGCAACCCCTTGGAGCAGATAACGTCCCTGGCCACGACGGAGGATGTATCTCTGATCGTTATAAGTTCCCAGGGCAAGGGCTGGATAAAGCAGATGATGGTGGGAAGCACCACCTTTGATGTCGTGAGGACCGCAGAGAGGCCGGTACTGATCGTGAGATCTAAGAAAGCCGCTTAGATCTCAAACCCGTTCTTTTTATCGTTCAAGGGGTGCTTCGCTACGGACTCGGCATCGGGGCCATCAAGATCCCAGGGGAAACGCTTTCTGCATCTATTACGCGCTGCGATAGTTTTCCCCCCGAAGGGGCCTGAAGGCCGGAGTTCGTGGACCGGATGGATCTCGGATCTTCTCCCAGACGAATCGACCATTGAATTAAGGGTATCTCCAACTCCTAAAAACATAACAGAGTTGCAAGGTTGTGATGTTAGTAGGAGCTGTAAAATATCACAGTAATCGGATATAATGCGCAAGGAGTCATTATGGTAAGTACAGTCGACATGGGTTTGTTCGGCATATTCTTGCTGGTATTGCTATGCCCATTTTTTATAAAGAAGGTTGAAGAGCAGCTTGAGGCCTTCCTGTTTGTTATGGGCGTGTCTGCGGTTACCATCGCCAACGCCTGGCATATGGAGCTGGTGATAGAAGCCATCGAAGAGCCGATCATGAAGGGGATAGTTCCGGCGGTTCTCGTCGCGGGTCTTTTATTCTATTACGGAAGATCTCACGCGCAGAAAATAATGAACGTCCTCTTGGATAAGGTCCCCCTTAAGATACTGGTCTTTCTGATAGTGGTGATCCTGGGCCTATCCGCAAGCCTGATCACGGCCATAATCGCAGCCCTGGTGCTGGTTGAGGTGGTAAGCCTCATGCCCCTTGATCGCAATACCAGGATCAAACTCACGGTGGTGGCTTGTTTCTCCATAGGTCTTGGAGCAGCTCTGACCCCGGTGGGCGAGCCCCTCTCCACCATAGCCATCACCAAGCTGCAGGGTCCGCCATATTACGCTGGCTTCACTTTCTTGCTAGAAACAGTAGGCATGTATATTATCCCAGGAGTGCTGGCCTTCGGCATATTGAGCACCTTCATCGTTGGAAAGAAGACGGTCGTAAAGGAGACGGATGCCTTTGCTAGAGGCGGTGACACTCTCCGGGACGTGGGTATAAGGGGTGCGAAGGTATACCTCTTCGTGATGGCTCTCCTGCTCTTGGGCAGCGGCTTCAAGATCATCATAGATACTTATCTGATCCACATACCCGCGATGATCCTCTACTGGGTCAATATGTCGTCGGCGGTCCTGGACAACGCCACCCTGACGGCAGCGGAGATCGGCCCTTCGATGGATCTCTTCCAGATCAAGGCCATTCTTATGGGACTTCTCGTCTCCGGAGGGATGCTCATCCCCGGTAATATCCCGAATATCATATCTGCAAACAAGATGGGCATAACCAGCAAAGAGTGGGCTCGCACCGGGGTCCCCATCGGCCTTGTGGCGATGTTGGTCTACTTCGGGTGGATATTCTACATTTAGATTCCGAGGGGCTGATGTTTGAGGATAAACTGATGCTAGGAGGGTTACGATGTTCGAAAAGGTGTTAGTTCCAACAGACTTTTCAAAGTATGCGCAGAAAGTCATAGAGTGCATAGGGGATGTTCCGGGGTTGAAGGAGATAGTGCTCCTCCACGTGGTGGATGCCACCCATCCCTCAAAACGGGGATGGACCCGGGGCCCCAAAGTCGAGGGAGCCAAGATCGATCTCGCCGACATAAAAGGGCGGCTTGAGAACCTCGGCTTCAAGGTCACCTCTCGGCTCGAGGTGATCACCGAGGCGGACGTATCCAGGACCATTCAGAGGGTTGCAGAAGAGGAGGAGGTCTCTCTGATAGTGATGGGTGCTTTGGGAAAGGGCCGCGTCTCAGGGATCCTTCTGGGGAGCGCTTCAACGGGAGTTGTCCGTTTCAGCGACAAAGACACCCTCATCATGCGCTACAAGATGCTGGAGGGTCTTGAAGGGGCAACCTACGAGAAGTTCTGCCCCATGATATTCTCTAAGGTCCTCTGCACCACAGACTTTTCTGAGGCTTCACAGTCCGCGATCTCGACGATCAAGGGTCTGAAGGACGTCGTCGGAGAGGTCATTTTAGAGTACGTCGTCTCCAAGGGAGAGGCCCAGGAGGAGATCGAGGGCTACGTCGCAGAGGCGAAGGAGAAGCTCGCTGAGATCGAGGAGGATCTCGAAAGCTCGGGCCTCAAAGTTAGAACCCACGTAGACGTCGGCAACCCCCGAGAGCAGATCACGTCCCTGGCCACGACGGAGGATGTATCTCTGATCGTTATAAGTTCCCAGGGCAAGGGCTGGATAAAGCAGATGATGGTGGGAAGCACCACCTTTGATGTCGTGAGGACCGCAGAGAGGCCGGTACTGATCGTGAGATCTAAGAAAGCCGC
This sequence comes from Candidatus Methanocrinis alkalitolerans, assembly GCF_029167205.1. Taxonomy (NCBI): domain Archaea; kingdom Methanobacteriati; phylum Methanobacteriota; class Methanomicrobia; order Methanotrichales; family Methanotrichaceae; genus Methanocrinis; species Candidatus Methanocrinis alkalitolerans. The sequence continues at coordinate 29,131 of NZ_JARFPL010000010.1, read as the reverse complement.
TTAGATCTCACCTTTTTGATTCAATTTATTATATTATTTGCAATTACATTTAAATTCGGCAGAGCAAGGCGCAAATCTTAACTATTAAGAATGATAAAATAGGCTCCAATTAGGTAGGTGGTAAGAGATGCACAGCAAAGAGAGATCGGAATCAAACAAGAAATTCCTGCAGACTAGAATCTCCAAATGCTTCTTATTTGTACTTTTAAGTGGGATCGTATTTCGTACAACGTGGCTTGAAGGCTACTCAACGCGTCCGAAGTGGCTTCCATCGGCTGTGCCAAATAAAACGGTCGTTCATATGAAGAGAGACCTTCGAATCTGGGGCTCAGTGATCGTGGCCATAGGCATCTCTGGCATCATGCTCTCCGGATTTATGGACCCCGTTTGGGGCATAGTTCTGGTGATCTTCGGGGCATCAGCGCTGGGCATTCAAGAGCGGAGCATGTTTGTACCCCTTGGAATGGCCTTGATCTTTGCAGGTCTCATAAACGTTACCGTAGGTGGGTTTGGGATCGAATCGATATTTGGACTCCTGCTGATCGTCTTGGGTGCACAGGAGATCAGAACTATCAGGACTTATGGCTCAAAGGCAGCTTGACGCAAATTTCTGATCCCAAGTGAGAAGCAGTTGTGATCCTTCGATCCATCTGGCCTCATAATTAAGGGGTTGAATTCAACCCCTCCCTCAATTTTTCCCACAGGGGCATATGCGGGGATTTGTGACCGGGTGCTGGTTCCAGATGGTTTGCATATCGGGGGTATAACCCAAATAAATTCATCTGCAGCGTTTGCCGGAACCAGCACCGGGATTGCGGCTTCTTGCGAGAGACTAAAGCTTTACCATCCCCTCGTTTTTATCAGCAGGAGGTCTTTGCTTCCATCACCATAAGACTCCGTCGCCCCCGTGATTATGTAGCCCCCATCGGTCGTTTCGTCGACTGCATTGGCCCAGTCATTGCCTTTTCCGCCGAAGGTCCTGTCCCACTCCTTATCTCCTTTCGAGTCGGTTTTAATCAGCCAAACATGACTTTTGTCCGCCGTATTTATCAGCCAGGATTGCAATGCGCCCTCATCGTGTTCCGTTGTATATCCTGCGATGATATAGCCGTCATCTCTTGTCTCTTTGACATCTATCCCCTCATCAAAACCTGGGCCGCCAAACGTTTTCTCCCATTCTTTGGTACCGTTTGAGTCCGTCTTGATCAGCCAGACGTCTTTGCTCCCATTCCCGTAAGATTCTGTGCTGCCTGTGATGATGTAACCGAGATCCTTCGCCTCGCGGACAGAGAAGCCAACGTCTTCGCGGGGTCCGCCGTAGGTTCTCTCCCAGAGCCCGCGACCTCTCGGATCCGTTTTTACTAGCCAGATATCGCTACCTCCTGCACCGCTGGAGGTTGTATATCCTGTGACGATGTAGCCCCCGCCATCAGTCTCCTGGACGGATGATCCTTCATCAAAGCCGGATCCCCCGAAGGTTCTGTCCCAGGCTATATTTCCCTCCGAATCGGTCTTGATGAGCCAGAGGTTCACATTTCGAGGGGTCTTCACCAAAAATGCGTTATTAAATCCGGCGCCATAAGATTCTGTGCCGCCTGCAATGATGTAGCCCCCATCGGCGGTTTGCTGGATCGCATTGGGCCAGTCATTACCCCGTCCACCAAGACTCTTATCCCATTCTGGGTTCCCTTCGGAATCGGTCTTGATCAGCCAGATATCATAATCTCCGATCATATGCGGTTTTGTAGCACCCGCGATGATGTAGCCACCGTCTTTCGTTTCTTGCACCATAAAACCAATATCTTTGCCCATCCCGCCAAATGTCCTCTCCCAAAGGGGATTTCCCTCCGAATCGGTCTTGATCAGCCAGATCTCGCCTATTCTTGAAGCCTTTATCATCCAAGAATAAGCGATGTTCTTCTTGTGAGATGTTGTGCTTCCCGTTAAGATATATCCTCCATCGCTTGTCTTTTGGACCGATGTTCCCACATCTTCACCGGCGCCGCCGAAGGTTCTCACCCAGCCGTCTTCCTGAGTTGTGGGTTCATTATCTGCTAATACTGAAGAAATCACTAGCAAATAGAATACTCCGACAACCAATCCCTTCTCGATGATCGCCACAATTAACACCACCTGCAATTAGTTCTTCATTATCAATAATGATCATTATTAATAGTGATAGTATAAGTGTTTTTTGTTTGCACAACGCACCGCCCGATCAACAAAAAATAAACTATAAAAGATTATTATTATATCATGTCATCAGGCCGGCCATTTTTGCTGACATACGAGATTTTTTCTAAGATTAACACTTTTTTGTAATTTTTTCAGTATATTGCAGCAATAGTAAAGAAATCCATTTCAAGATAAGCTATATTATTGAATCCTCCTCGATCAATAATCAAATAAATGATAGTCACAAGTATCTAAAGTATTAATTTATACATATTTCCAATTCCCACCAAAAAATAGCGCTTTGGCATAAATAAAATCCATATAATCCATTTAATATCGCTGTATTTGAAAATCCTGAAAATATTTGCTGAACTAATCTTACAGGAATTCATAGATAATTTTTGCCTATTAAAAGCGGGTTTACAGATCAAAATGTCTTCAATTATCACGATTAATAATTATAATTGTTAATGAGAACGTTCATTTAATAATCACGTGCGTATTCTCCTAACCAAAAAGGTTTAATATGTGATTTGACACGTATAATCATGATGGATCATAATTTTGGTGTTAGAATTGTTGTGGTCCGTCGTTAGGGGGACTGCAATGGTCTTTGAGACGCTGAAGATGGTGAAAGGGGCGGAGAGGGAATCTCTATCCAAGCTCGAACGCGCCAATAAGGACGCCGAAGAGCTGGTAATCAAGGCGAAAAAGGCAGCAGAGGAGCTGGTAAACAAGGCGATTGACGAGGCAGATGCGGAGGTTGAGTCGTTTATTGAAGATAAAATTTCAGAGGCAAAGAGATCCGCCAACGAGATTATCACGGAAGGTGAGCGCGAGGCACGACAACTTGCCGAGCGGGCCCAGTCGAAGATTTCAGACGCAGGAGAATTTGTAGCGTCAGAAGTTATCGGGTGATCAGATGTTTCGACCAGTCCAGATGCGACGGTTACATATCGTGGCATTGAGCAAGTACAAGTACCCCCTTATCAAACGGCTCCATGAGCTCGGCGTCGTTCAGATGACCGACGTAGGCAGGACGATGGAATCACCCGAATGGGAGCAGATTCTAGAAAATCACCCATCAGATCCGACTATACGGCAGATAACCGCCCAGGTCATGTCTTTTAACAAAATCCTCGACTTTTTCGAATCAATTTCACCGCTTCCCGAGGACAACTTCTTCAAGATGCTCTTCAGCCCATCACCACCCAAGAAGATGGCAGCTGAAAATGTCTATGGAACGAAACTGCTGGAGGGAGCAGAGAGACTTCTAGAAGAGGTTAATGCGGCTATAAGGGAGCCGGAAGAGCGCCTGAACAGGGTAACTTCGGAGCTCAATGAAATCTCCACCAAGGTGGAATCTCTTGAGAAGATACGAGATTTCAGGGTTGATCTGGCGGATGTCGTTAAAACGGATCATCTCACCGTTCAGATCGGCATCGCGCCTAAGGAGCAAGCCAGTGAGATATCGAGCAAGCTCAAAGAGGTAACCAATGGGGTCTGCTACATCGGATCTCAAGATATCTCACAGATCGAATACGTCGTATTGGTGGTGGCTCTCTCAGAGGCCTCGAAGGAAGTCTCAGATTCTCTGAGAAGGCTTGGTTTCGAGAAGATGGATGTGAGCGGGCTCTCAGGAACTCCTGCGGAAGCGCTCTCGAAGCTTGGTGAACGAAGAGCATCTCTCGGTTATGAAGAGGAATCTCTGAGGTCTGAGATCACAAAACTGGCTGAACGTTGGAGGGAAAAGCTGCTGGTACATCGGGAGCTTCTTCAGATTGAGCGTGATAGGCTCGACGTTCAAACCAACTTCATGAGGACCGATGAGACCTTCATCTTAGAGGGGTGGATACCTGCAAAATCCATCAATTCCGTAAAAGAAGAGGTATTGAAGGTCACCAAGGGATTCTCTGTGGTCAAGGAGACCAACCCGGATCCTTCTGAGGGTGATATTCCAGTATACCTTCAGAATCCGCCGTTCATCAGACACTTCCAGGTGCTTACGGAGCTGTACGGGCGTCCCAAGTACAACGAGATCGATCCGACTATCCTGCTAGCGCCGGTCTTCATGCTCTTCTTTGGGATCATGCTAACAGATGCCGTATATGGCGTGATGATGGCGCTACTGGGATTGCTGATACTTCGAGGCGGTGGTAAGTACAGCTCATCGGTCAAGGATTTCGGCGTCATCTTTGCAGCGATCGGGTTAGCGACGATAGGATTCGGCATCCTGACGGGGGGGTATCTAGGCGACTTTGCGTTGAAGTATCTTGGAATATCAGCGCTTAGACCTATAATCTTCGATCCGATGGTTGACGTGCAGCTCTTCTTGATTCTTGTTCTGGTGATCGGGCTGATCCATCTGAACCTCGGACTCATCATCGGGTTTAAGGAGAACGTCCGGCAGAAGCAGTACAAAGATGCCTTTGGAGATCAGTTCTGGCTCTTCTTATTGCAGATCGGTCTTGCGCTTCTCATGATAGATATGAAGTCAATAGGCGTGGGTTTGATCTTGATCGGCGTCGTACTGGTCGCCATAGTCCACGGGCCGCTCTTCTTCTTCGACATCACAGGATATCTGGGAGATGTGCTATCATACGCGAGGCTTCTGGCTTTAGGTTTGGCCACCACCGGGATAGCGATGACCGTAAACATCCTATCAACCATGGTGGAGGGAGTTCCTATCATAGGAATCGTGCTTGCGGCTATCGTCTTTGTCATCGGGCACATCTTCAATTGGGGGATGAATGGTCTAGGCGGCTTTGTACACGGGATAAGATTGCACTATGTAGAGTTCTTTAATAAGTTCTACGAGGGCGGTGGATCTGAGTACAGGCCTTATAGGATGAGACGGGAGCTGACCAAAGAGTAGTTGTTTGAATTATGGTTGAAATATATTGTGACGATTGGTGCGACAGAAACGTTGGTTATTAGGGAGGATAAAAGCATGGATATAAGTACAGGTGTGGCTCTTGCCGCAGTGGGGGCTGGCATATCAATGGGCGCGGCCGCCATTGGTTCCGGTATAGGTGTTGGTATCGCCGGTGCCGCTGGTGCTGGTGCGATAGCAGAGGATCCGGGCAAGTTTGGAACGGCCCTCGTTTTTCAGGCACTCCCCCAGACTCAAGGTATCTACGGTTTTCTTGGAGCGGTGCTGATAATGATCGGTACGGGCATCCTTGGCGGTTTTGCGGCGTTTGAGTCGGCGGCCACGGCGTTGGCTGGAATAATGGATACCACCCCGGAGAATGCAGCGCTAATCATGGGTCTTGCCGCCGTCGGTGGTGGCTTATCCGTTGGGCTTGCAGGGCTTTCGGCTATCGGTCAGGGGATCACTGCAGCTGGTAGCATAGGGGCTGTCTCAAAGGAACCCGGAGCCTTTGGTAAGTGTATGGTCCTTACCGTCATGTCCGAGACATTTGCGGTCTTCGGGCTGCTGATAATGATCTTGATCCTGGTTGGTCTGAATCTCCTTGGTGCATAACTCTCGGGTGATGTATCATGGGTTCTGAAGGGGCCGATAAGATCGTTCATGAGATTGTCAGGATCACAGATGACCAGGTTGGGTTGATCCTTCAGGAAGCCCGGAAAGATGCCGATGAGATCCGAGGAGAGTCCGAGAAGAAGGCACATGCGAAGAAATCGGCAATACTGGCAAAGGGGCAGCAGCAGGCTGAGAGGGAACGTCAAAGGATCCTGGCAGACGCGAAGATGCATGTCAAGCGAGAGATATTCGATGTGAAGGAGGATCTCATAAAGAAGGCCTTTGGGGATGCGGAGGTACGGCTTAAGAGATTGGCAGATACTTCAGACTACGACGACGTTCTGAGAAGACTGATCGTGGAGTCTGGAGTTGTGGTGGGAGGCGGCCCTCTCGAAGTGCTAGTGAGAGAAAAGGATCGGGCCCTCCTCTCTGAGAAGGCTCTGGCAGATCTCGGCGAGGAGATCTCAAAGGCGACCGGTAAGGATACCACCCTTGAACTATCGGAGGAGGTCATAACCACCATCGGTGGAGCCGTCGTTCGCAGCAAAGGTGGCAAGATTGAGGCAGATAACACCATAGAGTCCAGGATCAGCAGAATCGGGAGTGAGTTACGGTTCAAGGTAGCTGAAATACTATTCGGGGGAGCATCGTGACACTAGAAGAGTTGGCCGCCAGCCTGGGCCTCCCTTCATTCGTGCTCCTATTCGCTATAGCGCTGGCCTTGGCTCTGGTTGTCGGTCTCATCATCCTTGTGCCGATCCTCCTCCGGGTGATCGAGATAGCAAACTACGCCTACTCGAATTCTCGGATCCAAGTGATGTCAAGCAGGATCATCCCGGAGGAGAAGCTCAGGGAGATGATCGAGGCGTCCTCTCTGGCAGAGGTAGTGGCGGCCTTGGAGCCGACGGATTACTCTCCATATCTGCATGATATGATGGAGGAGCGATCAGAGGCTATCGAGAGGGCGCTTAATAGACATACCGCCGATTCGTACAGAGAGGTGGCCACAATGGTGCCGATGAACTTGAAACCGATATTGTCCGTCCTCCTAAGGAAGTGGGACGTCTACAATATCAAGCTGATCTTTCGAGGGGTCTACGCTGAAAGATCTCCTGACGAGATTCGGGCTGATCTGGTGCCTGTGGGCGAGTTGGCACCATCAAAGATAAGCGAGCTGGCAGAGGCCAGAAGCTTGGAAGAGTTGGTTTCCAACCTCGATGGAACCCCTTATACTCGCTTGGCCGAATCTCTCCAACTCTTTGATCAGACCAGAAACCTCACAGTTCTCGAAGCGAGACTCGATAACATCCTTTATGAAGATGCTTGGAAGGATGTGACGAGTAAACCTATCGACGAGAACCTTCTCGCTCTGAAGAATTACCTGGCCACCAACATAGACGTTGTGAACCTGAAGTTCTTGTTCAGGGCGAAGAAGGATGGATTGACATCTGGAAGCATAGAGGGCTATCTGGTGCAGGGGGGCGGTCTCCCGGAGAGCTTGTTCAAGAGCATCCTCGAAGTAGATACAGTCGATAACGTCGTGGCAGCTCTTGAGGGGACGAAGTATTACCAGCCTGTTCTGGGAGCAGTTCCAGAGTACGAATCTACGGGATCGGTCCTCCCGATAGAGCTCGCCCTGGACGGTTTCCTGGTCCTGGTCGGCAAGAACATCTCAATCACACAGCCTTTCGGAATTGGTCCTGCGATCGGTTATCTCTCCATGAAGGAGATGGAGATCCGGAACGTCAGAACTCTTGCCAGGGGCATAGAGGCGGGCCTCTCTGCTGACGAAATACGCAATCTTATCATGAAGGTGGGGTCTTGAGCGCGTTGAAGATAGCCATTGTCGGCGACTCGGATACTGTGAGCGGTTTCAGGCTGGGGGGAGTGACTAGATCTTACGTGGTCAAAGTTGAGGAGCCGATCGATGCCATTCTCGCGGAGCTGATAGCCGATGAAATGGTTGGTGTGATAGCGATAACCGAGCGGTTGGCAGAAGCAAACCGTTCGGTCATAGATGAGGCTAACAAAGGCAAGAAGCGTGTCACTCCAATTCTGGTGGAGATTTCGGATAAAAACGGGCCGATCGTGCGTGAGGTAGATCCACTGAAGGCTCTTATCAAGAGCGCCATCGGAGTTGAGATTTAAGGAGGTATATCGTTTGAGCATTACAGGACGCATTTATAAAATTTCAGGACCTCTCGTTGTCGCCGAAGACGTAAAAGGTTGCGTCATGTACGAATTGGTCAAGATTGGAGCCATCGGCCTGATGGGAGAGACCATTCGGCTTGATGGCGATCGCGCCTATATCCAGGTCTATGAGGCCACCGAGGGTTTAAAACCAGGCGAACCGGTGGAGACGACGGGGTCGCCGCTGACGGCGGACCTTGGCCCTGGGATCCTGAAAAACTTCTACGATGGGATCCAGAGACCTCTTGAGGGATTGAGAGAAGCGGCTGGAGATTACATCACCCGTGGGCTGACCGTGCCCCCTCTAGATCCCAACACGGTTTGGGATTATAAAGCCGTCGCTTCGGAAGGCTCTTCTGTTGAGGTGGGAGACGTTCTCGGTACAGTGCCCGAGACTAAGGTCATTACGCACAGAGTTCTCGTCCCCCCTGGGATCAGCGGAAAGCTGACAAAGGTGCGTGAGGGAAAACTCCATGTAACCGACGTCGTAGCAACCCTCACCAAAGAGGACGGGAAAGAGGTCGATCTCACCATGTCGCACCGGTGGCCCGTAAGGGTGGCGAGACCCTATAAAAAGAAGCTGGATCCCTTCGTGCCCCTGCTTACCGGTCAGCGGATTTATGACACCTTCTTCCCTCTGGCGAAGGGAGGTTCTGCGGCCATTCCGGGCGGGTTTGGCACGGGCAAGACGGTATCTCAGCATCAGCTTGCCAAATGGGCCGATTCTCAGGTGGTCGTTTATGTAGGATGCGGTGAACGCGGAAACGAGATGACTGAGGTTCTGGATACTTTCCCGCTTCTGGACGATCCCACCACCGGCGAGAAGTTAATGGAGCGGTCGACGCTTATAGCCAACACCTCTAACATGCCGGTCGCCGCCAGAGAGGCGTCGGTCTATACGGGGGTTACCCTAGCCGAGTTCTATCGTGACATGGGCTACGACGTGGCGGTGATGGCGGACTCGACGTCGCGCTGGGCAGAGGCTATGAGAGAGGTTTCGGGTAGGCTCGAAGAGATGCCCGGCGAAGAGGGGTACCCAGCATATCTTGCGTCAAGAGTGGCTGATTACTACGAGAGGAGCGGACGTGTGATTACTCTTGGATCTGGAGAGGAAAGGTTGGGTTCCGTCTCCCTGGTGGGTGCAGTCTCTCCACCGGGCGGTGATCTTTCAGAGCCAGTATCACAGAACACGCTCCGCGTCGTCAGCGTCTTCTGGGCTCTCGACTCGACGCTGGCAGACAGGCGACACTTCCCAGCCATCAACTGGCTTCGAAGCTACTCTCTTTACCTAGACGTGCTTGCCGATTGGTACAAGAAGAACGTTTCAGAGGACTTCCACGAGATTCGGACTAATATGATGGTTCTTCTTCAAAAAGAGGCGGAACTCCAGGAGATCGTGCAGCTCGTAGGCGCGGATGCCTTGCCGGAGAGGGAACGGCTGGTGCTGGAAGTCTCCAGGATGGTGAGGGAGGATTATCTCCAGCAGAACGCGTACCACGAAATAGACTCATACTGCTCCAAGGAGAAGCAGTTGATGATGGCAAGGACGATCCTGGCCTTCTATGACAGGGCATTGAAGGCGATGGATGCTGGGGCATCTATCGCGAAGATTGAGACCGTCCAGGTGAAAGATGAGATAGCTAGGATGAAGTATGTGCACAATACGGAATTTCCAGAGCGGTACGAATCGATGCTCAAGGCGATCGAGAGCCAGTTCTCTGCACTGGAGGGGTAGATCAGATGACAAAAACCACAACTCGTGAATATACAACCGTAAGAGAGGTGGCAGGTCCCCTCATGGTGGTAGAAGGCGTTGAGGGCGTAGCGTATGGTGAGATAGTAGATGTGGTCTTACCCGATGGCAGCACAAAGCGGGGTCAGGTGCTGGAATCTCGAAAGGGCGTCGCTGTGGTTCAGGTCTTCGAGGGGACCAGCGGTATCGATACGCTCTCGACAAAGGTGAGGTTCACCGGGGACATTATGAGGATGCCGGTGTCGCTGGACATGATGGGCAGAATCTTCGACGGCCTCGGCAGGCCCATAGATGGGGGTCCCGATATCATCGCCGAGGAGTACCTAGACACAGCGGGCGCTTCCATAAATCCCACAGCCAGAGCCTTTCCAAACGAGTTCATCCAGACGGGGATCTCGACGATCGATGGGAATAATACGCTTGTACGCGGCCAGAAGCTTCCCATCATGTCTGGCGCAGGATTGCCGCACAATGATCTGGCGGCACAGATAGCGCGACAGGCCAAGGTTCGCGGCACTGAGGAGCCTTTCTCGGTGGTCTTTGCAGCCATGGGTATCACCCACGAAGAGGCGAGCTTCTTCATGAGGGATTTCGAGAGAACCGGTGCTCTCGAGAGAATAGTCGCCTTCATCAACCTCGCAGATGACCCTGCCATAGAGAGGATCATAACCCCAAGGATGGCTCTCACCGCAGCCGAGTACCTCGCCTATACCTGCGATATGCATATCCTGGTGGTGCTGACGGATATGACGAACTACTGTGAGGCTCTCCGAGAGATATCCGCCGCAAGAGAAGAGGTTCCCGGGAGGAGGGGATATCCTGGTTACATGTACACCGACCTCGCGACCCTTTACGAGCGCGCTGGTAGAGTCAGAGGTGCCAAAGGTTCGATAACTCAGGTTCCGATACTAAGCATGCCTGACGACGACATCACCCATCCGATACCCGATCTGACCGGCTATATCACAGAAGGCCAGTTCGTGCTGAGTCGAGAGATGCACCGAAGGGGGATCTATCCTCCTGTGGACATTCTGCCGAGCCTCTCAAGGTTGATGAACGAGGGGATCGGTCCGAAGAGAACACGGGAGGACCACTCCGGCGTATCGAACCAGCTTTATGCCGGGTATGCCGAGGGGCGTGATATGAGAGATCTTGTGGCGGTGGTTGGGGAGGAGGCTCTCTCAACGAGAGACCGGCTTTATCTCAAGTTCGCAGATCGCTTCGAGAAAGAGTATGTGACCCAGGGAAGGGACGAGGACAGGACCATCGAGCAGACCCTCGATCTTGGGTGGGAGCTGTTGACAGATCTGCCCGAGGGTGAGCTCAAGAGGATCGACGAGAAGTACATCAAGACGTATCACCCAAAGTACAAAACCGCCTAGCTTTCTGAAAGGGGGTTCAATTAGATGGCAGATATCATCGAGGGGATAAGCCCTACCAGAATGGAACTCTTGAAGCTGGGGCGAAGAATAAAGCTCGCCGAGAAGGGGCATAAACTCTTGAAAGAGAAACGCGATGCTCTGGTCTCCGAGTTTTTGGATGTAGTTCAAAGGGTACAAGAGTCGCGTGACAGAACAAATAAGAAGCTTGAGGAGGGTTTCAAGGATCTGTTAATGGCCCAGGCGGTGATGGGCTCAGATGCTGTATGGCAAATCTCTCAGGTCACAGGTCAAGAGATCGAAATTGACGTGGACACGATGAACATCATGGGTGTAAAAGTTCCGATGATCGTCATCGAGGATTATAAAAGAGACATGATCGATAGGGGGTACGGCTTTGCAGATACCTCCTCAAAGTTGGACGACGCAGCCAGAAGCTTCGAGGAGGCCATCGGTGAAGTGATAAAGCTGGCCGAGGTGCAGAAGAGCGTGGAGAGCCTGGCAGGTGAGGTGATCAAGACGAAACGGAGGGTGAACGCTCTGGAGTACATCGTTATACCCCGCCTCAAAGCTACGGCGATTCACATTAGAATGCGGCTTGCCGAGATGGAGAGGGAGAACTTCACCCGTCTCAAGAAGATAAAAGCCGCGATCGAGGCTGGGGAGGAGGGAGCCGAGGCAGCCTGAGGTGAGAATATGCCTGTCATAACTCACAGGGTAAAGAAAATAATAGAAGAGATCGACGAAAAGGCGAGGGAGCCTTTTGACTTCGCTCTCAAAGGGATTTGCCATATCGATTATCTGATCGCTGAGGAGGATAAAGACTTCAGTTCAGGGGACGCAAAGCCGGTGAAGATAAAGAAAGTGGTGATCCCTCGAAACACCATCCTGCTTATAAGCCCTTACGGTCGGCACGGGATCGGTCAGGTGATAAGCATCGGCGAGGTGATAGCGATGCCGGTCGAATTGGATCGTTCGGCGGATCACGCGCTATTTGTGGCAGGGGTGGACGGATCGGTAAAAAGAGAGGAGCTCATAGGCGTCATGATGCTCATCCCCATAATCCCGCAAATAAGGAGGTGAAATGGACCCGGAATCGAGGGTCTTAGCTAAGCTGGTTAGATCGCTGAACGATCATCTTCCGGCGGAGCGAAAGACCCTCGGAGAGCTATTGAGGGAGGAGAAACCCCGAGTAGTCTGTCGGGATGGATCCGCCCATAGGATCAGGAGGGAGGAGATCGAGGCGATCAATGGGATCGTGGGGTCGAAGTGGGGAAAGGAGGCCGAAAGGCTGAAGCTTCCCATCCTGATCGAAATGGCTCCTGATTACGGCCGTTCTGCCGCCAGGATAAGGGGGCGGGTATACTGCGACGTCGTGCAGGCGATCCTCGGCGAGGAGCGGAAGACCACTGATGAGATGGTGATATTTAGGCCCGACATAAGGAGGCTGAGAAGAGAGCTCCCATCGGCCAGCCAGTACGCGTTCCTCATTTCCACGTCATGAAAAGGAGGGGTGGTTTGTGCATGATGATTATTATCTGGAACGGATGTTGAATAAGAAGGATGTTCGGGTCAAGATCTACTTCATCATATGGATCGCCTCCATCTGTGCTACAATCTCGCTCTTCATCGGGGGCGCCTACATGGTCTATCTTGCGATCCGCTACATCGGATTGATTTAGGCGTCGGCGAGGGAGATACGATGGTCGAGGCGAGTGGATACATATTCCAGGATGTTGAGGCGCTTTTAACGGTGGCAAAAGAAGCGATCACGGAGGCCGAGATCGAGAGGCCGGATCCGGGGGCGTATGACCGTTATCGAGAGTCTCTGAACAGCTCCATGAAAAAGCTGGACGAGATCTCTTCGAGATACAGGGACGATGCCGAGGCGCATCTCATCAGAATGAAGCTCGCCGAGTTCCTGAAAGAGCTCGATTCCGGCGATCTCTCCCCCGAGATTGAAGCAGAGCATCTTGATGGGATTATAGAACGGGTCCATCACATTGTCGAGTGGAGGAGGCTCTCAATGGCGTCGGGACGTGATCTCTCTCTGAAGTCACGGCGCAGGACCAGAGAGGATGTCCAGAAGCGGTAATTTGGGGAGTATATCCCCGCACGGTAAAGAGTTCTCGAGACTTTTGAGGTCGGATAAAGATGAATCGCGATGAAAATATGATTCTATTTGGCATAGCTGGCTTAATAATCAGTTATATTTTATATATTCAAGATCATATATTATTAAGTGCTTTGGCGTTCACAGCTACTGTCGTCATAGGCCTGATATGGGGTGCGTTGTATCTCAGGAAGAAGAACATGGGATGAAATTGCAGTTGTATTATCCGCTCGATCCTTATCAACCTCTACCCAAATTCGGCGCTGATCTGAGGGCAACAGCCCATCCGGTTCAGCGCCTCTTCATACTTTTACACGGCCTCGTCGAACTCCTTTCGATAGCTTGCGATCCCTGATGCCCCCACCATCGCCGTCTTGTTCAGGATGAGGATCATGAAGGCCTCGTCGGGGACCTCCGGCCACTGGCTGTGGATGTCGTAGCGGGAGGCCCTCTCGAAGCCGAACCGGGGGTAGTACTCCGGGTAGCCGAGGACGATGATGAAGGGGCATCCCCTCTCCCTCAGCATCTTTATCCCGTTGTGGATGAGGAGGGAGCCGATCCCCTGCCCCTGCCATCCCGGGAGGACGGCCATCGGCGCAAGCCCCATCCCCATGACCGCGGGGGTCGCCCCCTCTCCTCCGATGGAGGCGGGGCTGAAGAGGATGTGGCCCAACACTTCGTCCCTGTGCACCGCCACCAGGGATAGGAGGTCTGGGCAGTTCTCTCGGAGCCGGTCGACGACCTCGGCCTCGGCCGGCTGGCGGAAGGCGGCGTCGTTGACCCGCCGGATCGCCTCGACGTCCTCGGGGTGCTCTTCTCGGATGATGATCATCTATTCACCTGGGGGGTCAAAATTCGAAAGCTCAGAGCTCAAACCCCGGCTCCGCCGCGACGGCCGCCAGGAGCTCCTCAGCTGCCGCCATCTCCTCGACGCCTCCATCGACGGCGAGCCAGACGGCCCCTTCAGCGCCGGAGACGCCGCCGGCGGCCACGAGCTCCGCCTTCGCCCCTGTGAGGAGCTCGATCGCCTCGATCTCAGAGAAGACCTCGCCGGATACCGGAAGGAGCCGCGGCCCCTGGGCTCCGGGGGCGTTCAGCCTCGCCGCCAGGTCGTCGAGGTCGCAATAGACCCGCTTCTCGAGCCCCACGGGGAGGATCAGCCTGACCCGGCGGCCCACCACCGCCTGGAGGGCGAGGCCGATGGTCCCTCCTCTCGGATGGCCGATGAGGACGGCGGCCCGCTTCGCCCAGAGGTCCAGGGAGTTGGCGCCCTTGACTATGACGTCCCCTTCCTTGAGCTTGTTCACCACGTTGAGGATCGTCTTCCCTTTCTGCCAGCGGCCGCTGACGATGACCACGTCTCCGGGAAAGCCGGACATGTCGTGGAGCATCCCGTCTTCGTCGGTGGGGAGCCATGGCGGGAGGGTTATCCCCCGGAAGAACCTATCTCGCGAGAACCCGTTGAATTGTCCGATCTTCGCGAGGATCTCTTCTGCGACGTATCCGTTGGTCGTCCCGGCGATGATGACGATGGTTCTCGATTCGAGGGCGGCTTCGATGGCGGGGTGGCTCGCCATCGCTCTGCCGATAAGTCGTTTTCCTGCTGCTGGGGAGAGGACGAAGGATCTCATGGCGTTATCTTCTCTTCCATGAAAGAAAATTGTTGTGCTTTGGGCTGACGCCAGCTCACCCCTCGGGGGCGTCCCGGTGGCTGCCGGTGATCCTCCGGTCGATCCCCCTCGGCGCCAGATACCACCTCCCCTTATGCCGTCCCATGTATTCGAGGGCCTCGGGGTAGCCGTCGAATGATAGGCACTCGCCGCCGTCGAGATTGAGGAGGATGAGGGCGCCCTCTCCTGCGTCGCCCCTCTCTCGGGCGGCCTTCAGGGCGGCCTCGATCTCCTGGCGCCGATGGCTCCTCTTTCGCGCCCCCAGGGCCTCCATCTCCCGGGAGATCTCGTCCTCGTCGACCTCGTAGAGATCTTCTTCGGCGGCCTCATCTCCTGCCGGCTCCTCTCCGGCCAGCTCATCCCTTCGCTCTCCTCTGCCTTCCTCTTCCAGCTCCATATCATCGTCCCTCTCTCATCTTCAGATCTATCATCTCTTCAGATCTTAGCCGGCTCTCCCTCGTCGGCGGCCCAGCAGAGGAACTCCGTCGAGGGGAACTCGTGGATGGTGGTGGCGACGATCTTGCCCTGGCCGAACTTCCCGACGACGAGGACGGCCCTTCCCCGCTCGTCGGTGAGGGCGGTCGAGAACCCCTCTCCTGGGACGAGGTAGCCGTCGCATTCCGCGGCCTTCGCGTCGACGAGGGCGGTGCAGGGGTGGTCAGATGCCGGGACGAGATCGGCGCTCCGGTAATCGCCGACGTATTTGAGGGGGAGGGGGAGCCATTCGTAGTCATGCTCGGGGACCAGGGGGCCGAAGACGGTGACGACCCCCCCTCTCTCCAGGAACTCCGCGATCCTGGACTTGGCGGCCCGGAGGGCGGGGAGGGCCCTGGAGTACTGGGGGTTGGCGAAGCCCGTCGGTATCATCACCATCCTGAACCGGGGGAGGAAGGGGCTTCCCAGGATCTCGGGCTTGACGAACTGGTGCTCCCTTCCCGTCTCCGCCAGGAGCTTATCGAAGAGGAAGGTCTTCTCGCCGATTATCGCTATATCTGCCATCTCTGAAGGCCCTTCTTCTCAGCTGGTCTAAAGCTTTTATGCCGCAGACCTCCTCACCTCACCTTTGATCCTCACCCCACCTTTGATCCTCGCCCCACCTTTGATCTCTGGCTTTCCTCTGATCTCTCCTCTTCCCTTGATCTCCCACTTCGTCCTATTTATTCAGAATCTGTGCCAATAGATTTATTACTATATATGACTCTAATCTAGGTCAGAGGTTATATTTATGGAACAGGAACTGATGAGGATTGGGGTCTCTCTTCCGGAATCGCTCTTGACCAGGTTCGACGGTATAATCGAGCAGAGGGGCTACTCATCCCGGTCTGAGGGGATCAGGGACGCCATCAGAAACTACATCGTCCACTACGAGTGGATGAGCGACGTCAAAGGGGACCGGGTCGGGGTGATCACCATGGTCTACTCTCATCACCAGAGGGGGCTTGTGGACGCCCTCACCAACATCCAGCATGAGTTCACTGATATCATCCAGTCTACCCTCCACGTCCACCTGGACCACGAGAACTGCCTCGAGATCGTCACCCTCAGGGGCGAGGGGCAGGAGGTCAGGAAGGCGGCGGAGAAGATGATGGCCCTCAAAGGGGTCAAGCACGTCAAGCTGACGACCACCTCCCTGGGCCACGAGCTCTGAACGAGGAGCAGAAGATCAAAAGGCTGATGGTGGGAGGTCGCAGGTGAGCTGGACCGAAAAAGGGGCGGCTTTGAGTTTGCAGGTCTCGGAGCCTTCCATCGGAATTTACTTCTTGGACCATTTTGGCGAGACGAGGGTGGCGACCCGCCCCAAAGTTCCCGTTCCCGTTTACGGCGAGAGGATCGTCGACGGCCTTCGCATCTGGGACCCTTACAGGAGCAAGCTCGCAGCTCTCATATTGAAGGGCCGTCTCGCCGGCTGCCTTGAGGCGCTCATCGATGATCTAAACCTATCCCCCGACTCGAAGGTCCTCTACCTCGGCGCCGCCACCGGGACGACGGCAAGCCACGTCAGCGATCTCGTCCCCACCGGCCTCGTCTACGCTGTGGAGTTCTCGCCGAGGTCGATGCGCGACCTTCTGGTCCTCTGCGCGGCCCGCGACAACATAGTACCCCTCCTCGAAGACGCCTCCTCCCCCGAGAGGTACGGGCCATTTCTGGAGCCCGCGGACCTCGTCTATCAGGACGTGGCCCAGAGGAACCAGGCGGAGATCGCAAATCGGAATGTCGCCCGTTATCTTAAGCCCGGAGGAGCCCTCGTCCTGATGATCAAGGCGAGGTCCATCGACGTGACGAGGGACCCAAAAGAGGTGGCGAGGGAGGAGGTCGGGCGGATTGCGGGGGTCGAGGTTATCTCCACCACCGACCTTCGACCCTACCACCAGGACCACTGGGCTGTGGTGGCGAGGAGGCGGGCCTAGGTCCTGCGGTGGGCCCGTCCGGCGATGGCGGTTCGGATTCTAGCTCAATAGCTCTCTTATCTCGTTTCCTATGATGTTCGGAAGGAGCCTCACGTATCCGACGACGGGCACCCTGAAGCGGGCGACGCCTATAACCCAGTCCTCGTGAACGGGCATCAGATAATTTATGCCGAAGATGACGTAGGTCTCGTCCCCCCGCCTTATGAAGGTGTACCCGAACTCGTGGTCGAGGTAGGTCCCCGCCCCCACCTCTTCGATCATTCCCTTGGCCATCTGCTCATTGAAGTAGCTCTCCCTGACGACGCCCAAAAGCTGGCCAGCGTTCTGATCTATCTCTGAGTTGTTGTCCCCCTTGGTGATGTATCCTGCGAAGGGCGCCTCGGGTCCCCCCTCCCACATCGGCTCTCCCGCGTCGACCCAAGCCATAGCCCTGTGGATGACGGGGGTGGCCTTATCCGGGGGATAGGGCCTGCGGAGGAATATATGGGCCACCTGGTCGGTGAGGGTCAGCTTCTCCTTCCCGTAGGGCCTGTAAAGGATGACGTTTCCCGGGTTGTTGAAGGTGGTGTAGCCTTCTGCCTCACCCTCCTCCCAGGTGACGACCTCCGTTCTGGAGGCGCCCTGGATGACGATGATATCCCCCACCTTCATGTTGGGGTGCATGCTCCCCGACTCCACCGCCACCATCGGCGTCCAGACCCCCAGGGTCGCCTGAGAGAATATGGAGATGGCGGCCACCACCGCGGCGACGAATAAAAGGTCCCGGAGAAAGCCCTGGATCTTCCCTTCTCCTCTGAGCCACTCTACGAGTTTCATCGTGGCCCTCTATCCGCACCCTACCGATATAACCGTTTTCTGTCCCCACCCCTCCGATGGTCCAAGTAGCACCCTTTATCTAAAGGCTCTGGCCATAATGGGGTATCGATGCAGGAGATCGTCCAGAGGTTCGCCGAGGAGGGGTACATGATAGATCCCGAGGCCCTGGAGCTGATCGCTTCCTATCCCGGCCCCTGCGAAGAGCTGGTGGAGGGGGTGATCGCGGGGCTCGATAGATCTACGCTGGTGGTGGGGGCGCCGGAGGTCCGGTGCTGCCCCCGCTGGACGGTGGTGGCGGGGGGCGACGGCGGCTCCCCTCACAGGATGCCTTCGGATCTGAAGAGGCATGATTCCGTTCGGCGCCCTCCCTCTGAGCAATCGATCCCACGCCGTCCTCCGTCTCCGGCAGGTCCGCCGACACCACCCTCCTGTGCCATCCCACCGCCCCGAACGGGAGCGTCCGTGACCTTCGAGCCCCGAGGCGACCTCGAGGTTCCTCATTCTGCCGTCGCCGCTCGTTCTGAAGCCGTCTCTCCCCTCCGATGGGATGGAGCCCTCCCAAAAGCTCCCGTCTCTTCATCCCTCGAGGGGCTCTACGACATCACCGGCAGGTCCACCTGCGTCGGTGAGTATCGGGACTTCGTCCGGTACTTTAGGGACCGATACTCGAAGATCAGGGAGATCCTCTCGGGAAGGATGAACGCCAGGCCCATCGAAAGCCTGAGACGGGGCGTCGCCGGGAGGGAGATCTCCATCATCGGGATGGTGATGGACGTCAGGACGAGCGCCAAGGGGAACCGGGTGGTGGAGCTGGAGGACCCCACCGGGACGGTGACGGTGATCTTCTCGAAGGGCGCCCCGGGGTCGGAGGAGGTGGGGACGATCGTCCCCGACGAGGTGATCGGCGTGACCGGGACGACGGATGGGAAGGGGAGGTTCTTCGCCAAGACCCTGGTCCAGCCCGACCTCCAGGCCCGGTCTTCCATCGCCACCGGAGAGGGAGGCGCCCTCCTCCTATCGGATGTTCACGTCGGGTCCACCTACTTCATGGAGGAGGCCTGGGAGAGGTTCATCGGCTGGATCCGGGGGGAGGCGGATGACCCCCTGGGGATCGCCTCCAACGTGAGGTACGCCGTCATCGCTGGAGACCTCGTCGACGGCATCGGCATATATCCAGGACAGGAGGGGGACCTGGCGATAAAGGATGTCGTGGAGCAGTATGGCCGGGCGGCGGAGCTGTTGAGCGAGATCCCTGAGAGGATAAAGATCATCTTATCCCCCGGAAACCACGACATGGTGAGGCAGGCGGAGCCGCAGCCCGCCCTACCCGATTCCCTTCGGGATCTCTTCAAAAAGAACGTAACCTTCGTCGGAAACCCGGCGGCCTTCAGGCTTGGGGGAGTCGAATGGCTCGTCTATCACGGCAGATCGATAGACGACCTGGTCCCCAAGATCCCGGGTCTATCCTACGCCGAGCCGCAGAAGGCCATGGTGGAGATGCTGAAGAGGAGGCACCTGTCCCCCATATACGGCAACCGGGTCTCGATAGCCCCGGAGGTGGAAGACCACCTGGTCATCCAGAGGCAGCCGACGATCCTCCACTGCGGCCACGTCCATACCGTCGGGATGACCCGCTACAAGGGGGTGACGGCGATAAACAGCGGCACCTGGCAGGGGCAGACGGACTTCCAGAAGAAGATGAACATCCAGCCGACCCCCGCCATCGTACCCTACATCGACCTGTCCACCATGCGGGCGAGGAGGCTGATATTCGATTGACAGTCTAGGTGGTGATAGATGGGCCAAACGAGGCGGGATCAGATGCGGATATGTTGATATATCATCGAGGTCGACGCTGGATGAGAGCAGTCGAGCCGGAGGAGTTTCGCCATGAGGGAGATTTTTAAGGACGCGTTGAAGGAGGTGGTCCAGTCGATAGTCCCCATAAGCCTCGTCGTCCTCCTGATCCAGCTCTTCCTCATCGGGTCTCCGGCTGATAAGATCGCCACATTCCTTTTGAGCGTCGTCATGGTGGCCCTCGGCTTCTCCTTCTTCCTGATGGGGGTGAAGATCGGGATGCTTCCTATGGGGGAGGCGATAGGCGGGGAGCTCGCACAGCGGGGATCGATCATCTTTCTCGTCGTGGTGACGTTCATGATAACCTTCCTCGCGACGGTGGCAGAGCCGGACGTCAGGGTCCTCACCAGCACCATAACCGCAGTATCCGGAGATCTCATCTCCAGGTCCGCCCTCATAATCTCCATAGCCTTAGGCGTGGGGATCTTCGTCGTCTTATCGATGCTCAGGATCGTCTACAACGTCCCCATCCAGTACCTCTACGCCGCCAGCTACCTTCTGGTCATCGTCCTATCCTTCTTCACCCCTCCCGACTATCTCGCCATATCCTTCGATTCGGGGGGGGTGACCACCGGCCCCATGACCGTCCCCCTGATCCTCGCCCTCGGGACGGGGGTGGCTTCGGTGATGGCCGGAAGGTCCGCCTTATCTGACGGCTTTGGGCTCATCGGGTTCGCCTCCATCGGCCCCATCCTGGGCGTTATGCTCCTGGGGGTGTTTTTGAGTTGATCGGCGCGATGCTGGACGTCCTGAGACACGCCTTCATCGACGTCCTCCAGGCGATAATCCCCCTGGTCCTATTCTTCCTGGTATTCCAGGTCTTCCACCTCCGTTATCCCAGGCGTCAGGTAATGAAGCTCCTTTTGGGTATGGCATTCACCGCCGTAGGGATGATCCTCTTCTTATCGGGGGTCTTCCTGGGCTTCCTCCCCACAGGACAGGATATGGGCCGGTTCTTTGGGAGCTACGAAGAGAAGTGGGTATTAATATCCGTCGGCGTCCTTCTAGGCTTTCTCGCCACCTTCGCAGAGCCTGCGGTGAGGGTCCTCTGCTATCAGGTGGAGAAGGCCTCCACCGGGTACATCAAGTACAGCCTCATGCTCTATACCCTATCCCTGGGGGTGGCGGTTCTGGTGGGCATCGGCATGGCAAGGATCATTTATGGGATCCCGCTATCTTATATAATAATACCAGGATACCTTCTTGCCATCCTCCTCCTCTTCGTCAGCGACAGGGACTTCATAGGTATCTCCTTCGATGCGGGGGGCGTGGCTACGGGCCCCATGGCGGTGACGTTCCTCATGGCCGTGGCCATCGGGGCGGCGTCGATGATGGAGCGGAGCGATCCTCTGGTCGACGGCTTCGGCCTCATCGCCCTCATCGCCCTCGCTCCTATAATCTTCGTATTGTCTTTGGGCGTTTTAATCAGGTTGAGAAAGGGTGATGACTGATGAAGTGCGAGACAGATCTCTCCCTCATCATCACCATAGTGAAGAAGGGTTGGGGTGATGAGATCCTCTGCGCCTCCATGGATGCGGGCGCAGAAGGCGGGACGATCCTCTTTGGAAGGGGAGTCGGTATCCGCGAGCATAAGAAGCTCTTCAACATCATGATCGAGCCGGAGAAGGAGGTGGTCCTGACCGTCGTATCCAACTGCGAGGCCGATCGGGTCCTAGAATCGGTCGTCGAGGCCGGAAAGCTCCAGGAGCCCGGAAAGGGGATAGCGTTCCTCGTATCCATCGATAAGCTCCTGGGCAGGGCGCATAAGGTGGCGGAGGCGGACCCGCCGGCGGTCAAAGATGGGTCTGTCGAGGAGGAGCCCCTCGAAGAGGTGCCCCCAGTAGGAGAAGAGTCCCCGGAGGAGACCGCCTCCGAGGTTGAAAAGGAGGGGAGGACTCCAACCTGATGGGGCCAGCGCTCCTTCGGATGGGATGACGAGGGGTCGGGGGCTTACCCCCCATCCCTAGCCTTCGAGGGGCTCTTCGCCTCCATGAACTTCACCATCTTGTATAGCGTCCAGTTGACGGGCGTCGGGAACCCTGCCTCCTCCCCGAGGCGGACGACGGCGCCGCTGAGGGCATCGATCTCTGTGGGCTTTCCTGCCCGGATGTCCTGGAGGGTCGAAGACTCGTGGCTCGCCGTCGGAGGCAGCAGCCTCTCGTGGAAGAAGACGATGTACTCTTCGGGGGTCGACCAGTGGGTCTCGTATCCCGCTGCCTCCATCACCGAGAAGATCTCTCTTATCACCGCCTCCATCAGCTCCCTTGAGGCCCCCACCTCTGCGAGGTCGCCATAGGGGACGCCGAAGATGGCGCCCAGCGGGTTCAATGCGCAGTTGTATAGCATCTTCGCCCAGAGGTCCTTTCCCACCACCTCCACGACCTCCGTGGGGATGCCGCCCCTGGATATCGCCTCGGCGAGGGGGACCATCGGCGCGAGGTCCGCATCGAAGAGGCTTCCCAGGTGGATCGGGTCGGCGTGGACGGTGACGTCGACGACGTTCTCCTTCTTCCTCTGAAACCCTGTGATCACCCGGGCGCTGTAGATCTGATCTCTTTGAAAATGTTCATTGAAGATCTCGGCGTTCCCCCAGCCGTTCTGGAAGAGGACGACCTTCCCCGCCGGGGCGAGGATCTCGGGGCGGCGGGAGAGGTCTGCGGCGGCTCCCTCGGAGCCGTGGGACTTGGTGGCCACGAGGACGTAGTCGTAGTTGTAGCGGCGATCGAGATCGAAGCTTCCGTTTTGGCGCAGTAGCCTCTCTTCCCCGAGGAGTTCGTCTAAAGAGGCATAAGCCCCAAACTCTTCGGGACCGAACTCGAAGGAGCCGAAGATACCGGTCCTTACAAGGCCCTCCCTCCTCAGGGCCGAGACCGTCCCCTCCCGAGCGATTATATCGACCTCTTCGCCAGAGGAGATCAGACAGCTGGCGATCCCCAGGCCTACGGCGCCGCCCCCGTAGATTAGAGCCCTCATCCTTCTCTCTCCGAGGGCCCCTTCAAGCTCCATCTACTTCACCTCTTCTCCCGCCAGGCTGAGGCCGCCCTCCACCCCGCCCGCCAGGTGGGGGGCGAGATGAGGAACCGGGCGAAGGGCGGGACGATCCTTATGGGGACGATCCGGATCATTCCCTCTGCAGACCCCGCCACCACTTCCTCGGCGAAGTTGGGAACTATCCTCGCCCTCACCGGTGCCAGCGCCTCCAGGGGAGCGAGGGCGGCCGTCAGGAGGCCGACTGCCTCCCCCGTCTCCGCCGGGTCGGAGAGGCCGATCATCATATCGATGGAGAGGGTCCGGACCTGAAGGGTCCCCAAGAGCCCCCTCAAGAGGCGGGCCAGGTTTCCGAGAAAGCCCTCGGTCCTCAGGAGCTGGAGGCCGATCCTCGAAGGGCTCTGCCCCTCTCCTTCTTCCCCTTCTTCTTCCCCTTCTTCTTCGCCTCCTTCTCCTTCTTCTTCAAATCCCTCCTCATCTACCCCTCTGCCCACCATTTCCTCCTCGCCGTCGCCTTCTTCTGAGCCCTCCTCCCCGGAGGAGGTGAAGACGACTCTATGAAGGCGGCCGAAGAGCCAGCCTATCTTAATCCTCGTCTCGGGGCGATCCCCGCCTACCGAGACCCTCCCCTCCAGATCGATGGGGACGAGGAGGAGGCAGAGCGATATGAGAAGGAGGATGAGGGCTGCAAGCCCCGGATCCGGGATCGAAAGATGGATCATGGCGAGGCTTCACCCTGCTCAATCCACCTTGATCTCCTTTCCCTTCTCCTTTCCCTTCTCCTTTCCTCTGCCCTTCCCCTCTCCCTCCTTCTCTTCAGCCTCTTTCTCCTTCTTCTCCTCCCTCCCCTCTTCCCATTCCTCTATCTCCTTTTTGATCAGCTGGGGGACCTTATCTGCCAGCTGTTCGATGATGGAGCCGCCCCCCTTCCGGACCGGCTCCACCCGGACGGCGTCCTCCTCGATGACGATGACGGCGATGGGCTTCATCCCGAAGCCTCCCCCAGCGCCGCCTCCCATCCCCTCGTCCCCCTTGCCCGAGCCCGCACCGACACCGAAGCCGGCGCCGACGCTCAAAAGGGGTATCACCGTCTTTCCTCCCGCGGTGATCGGCTCGCCGATGACGGTCTTGCTGGCGAGGAGCCTCTCCATCTCTCCGATGGTGGCCTTCAAGAGAGCTTCAATTTCGGTCATAGTTCATCTCCGGATAGGTGTAGTCCTGACCGATTAAAAACTTTTTCGATGAAGTGGTGCAAGAGGGTTGGGGGTGGGTTGGCCGCCTGAAAATTGCTGACAATTTGCAGCGATCGGCCGGCACGGCCCGATGATCTCGGGCTGGCGCAAAGGTCAAATATCCAAAACGCCTCTAAAAATGTGGTGATGACCGAATCGAAGGAGATCGGCCATCCCTTGATTTGAGGGGGGTAAATATGAGAATTAGCGCGCAAGTTTGTATTGCCACGATGATCTGCCTGATTTTAGCGGCCTCTCCAATGATCTGCGGAGCGGATGAAGAGGGCGGGATCGCCGCCACGGGCGAGTCTGAGATCCTGGCCGGATCCAGCGTCAGCCTGGCGATGGACGACCTGCGGGCCCGGGACGATCGGGTCCAGAAGGCGGACCAGTATCTTGCAAGCATGGGCTTCACGCCGGCGACGGAGGATACGGCGGATAACTTCTTCGGGATTAAGCACGCCTACTCCGGGCAGCCGGAGGGGGCAGATGCCGAGCAGAGCTACGAGCTCTACCTCCAGGAGTACTCCAACCCCGCCTCGGAGATGACCGCCGCCGTCGGCAGGATCGTCCTGAGGGACTCGGCGGGGACCTACGCCAGCACCTACACCTTCATCCTGGAGGCTCCGAAGGCCGACGTCTCCTCGATCCGGGAGTATTACGTCGGGGGGTCTCCGGGGAAGCTCGAGATCGGAGAGGCGAATAGCTGGTGGACCTGCATTCTGGGGCAGCTGCCCGCCGTCGGCGAGGAGTGCGGAGATTCGATCGACAGATGCAGCCCGGCCACCTCCATCGTCGGCTACATCGGCTGCGTCGCCACCAACTGCGGTCTTGCCTTCTCCAGCGCCTCGATCTGCTGCAGCTGCGGCTGCGCTCGATGGTGCAGCTGGGCTTACGGATGCTGCCGGATGTGATGGGAGGACTATCTGATATGGGACCCGGGACCGCGGCCCGGATCTTGCGGGCAAACGGCGGACGCCTCCGGGGCCGCCGAACCTTTTTTAGCCGGAACTTATAATTTTCTCCGCCTCGTTCGGATTATCCTCTGGAATCTAACATATTTCGGGATACCAATTTCTCCACCTAACGGCATAAGTCAGCTCTCACCCGGATAGAATATAGCCTTCGGAACGGTCCGATGGGCCTAAGGGGAGAAAGAATGGCAAAGAAGCGGCTACACGAGATGGAGAGGGGCGAGAGGGGTATGGTTATAGAGATATCTCCAGGCGGCTCCCTCCGCCAGAGGTTGATGGACATGGGGATGGTGAGAGGATCAGAGGTCGAGATGGTGAGGCGCGCCCCCCTCGGCGACCCCCTGGAGTTTCTCCTAAGGGGGTACAGGCTCACCCTGAGGAGGGGGGAGGCGGCCAGGGTCTTGCTGGAGGTGTCCTAGCCTGAGCCGCTTTGCAGCCGCCGCCTCCGGGGGGATCTACACGAATATTCATTCGTACGCGGCCATGGGAGCTGACCGTCGATGAAGACGGTGGCGATCATCGGAAACCCCAACGTCGGAAAGACCGTCCTCTTCAACGAGCTCACCGGGATGAAGCAGCACGTCGGCAACTGGCCGGGAGTGACGGTGGAGAAGAAGACGGGTCGATTTCTCTTCGGTGGCGTCGAGTTCCAGGTCGTCGACCTGCCCGGGACCTACAGCCTCACCTCCAGGGCCAAGGACGAGCTGATCAGCAGGAACTTCATCGTCGAGGAGAGGCCGGAGGTGGTGGTGGACATAGTCGATGCGACGAACCTTGAGAGGAACCTCTACCTCACCCTCCTCCTCCTGGAGCTGGAGGCGAACCTGGTGGTCGCCCTCAACCGGTGGGATATGGCCAGGGAGAGGCGGATCTCCATAGACGTCGAGAAGCTCTCGGCGATCCTGGAGTCGCCCGTCGTCCCCATCGTCGCCACCACAGGGGAGGGGCTCGATCTGCTGAAGGAGGCGATCCTCGCCGCCTCAAAGGGGAAGGGCAGAAAGAGGGATCCGGCGATAGGATACGGCGATGATGTGGAGGAGGCCATAAACGAGGTCGAAGAGGCGATCCGGGGAGATCCCCTCCTCTCCGGGTACCCGACCCGATGGCTGGCCATAAAGGCTCTGGAAGGCGATGGCGAGGTGATGGGGCTGCTGGAGGCGAGCCGAGATCGGGACGAGATCATGGTCAGGGTGAGAAGGTGATGGCTGAGCCGTCGGGAAATGATATGGCCGAGGTCCTCGCCGAGAGGAGGTACCAGGCGATATCCAAGATCATGGAGGCGTCCGTCTCCAGGGGCGAAGGGAGGTGGACCCGGACCGAGATCTTCGACCACGTCTTCCTATCCCGGGCCCTGGGGCTTCCCATCTTCCTGGCCCTCCTCTGGGCGGTCTTCACCTTCACCTTCACCCTCTCCGAGCCCTTCATGGTGGGCACGGAGCTCCTCTTCGGATGGATGGGGGATCTCGCGGCGGCAGGTGTAGAAAATTCCCGCATCGCCTCCTTCGTCGCTGCCGGGATATTCGGCGGCCTCGGCTCGGTCCTGGTCTTCGTCCCTCCGATATTCATGCTCTTCTTCGCCCTCGCCATCTTGGAGGACAGCGGCTACATGGCAAGGGCCGCCTTCCTGATGGACAGGGTGATGCAGAGCCTGGGCCTTCACGGCCGCTCCTTCATACCGATGATGATGGGCTTTGGCTGCAACATCCCGGCGATCATGGCCGCCCGGTCCATCGACGGCGAGAAGGAGAGGATGATCACAATCCTCATATCCCCCCTCATCAGCTGCGGGGCGAGGCTGCCCGTCTACGTCCTCATCGCCGGAGCCGTATTCGGGACGGGCTTTGCGGGGACGGCGATCTTCTCCATATACCTCCTGGGGATCGCCCTTGCGATAATCATGGCCCTCGTCTTCCGAAGGACGCTATTTCGAGGAGAGCCGTCCCCCTTCCTCCTGGAGCTTCCCCCTTACGCAGTCCCGGGGGCTAAGACGGCGATCCTCCACATGTGGGCGCGGGGGAAGTGGTTTCTCGTAAGGGCGGGGACGGTCATATTTGGGACCGTCCTCGTCGTCTGGTTCCTCGCCGCCCACCCCTGGGAGGCGACGGCCGGCGGCGTATTGATCGAGAACTCCTACATCGCAGCCCTGGGCCACCGGTTGGAGCCGCTCGTCAGCCCCTTCGGATGGGACTGGATGGCGGCTGTAGCCCTCCTCTTCGGCCTCCTCGCCAAGGAGGTGGTGGTGGGGACCTACGGGATCCTCCTCGGGTCAGAAGAGGGGGCCCTCGGAATGTCCCTGGTCACCCTGGGGCTCTTCACCCCCCTTTCCGGCTTCGCCTTCATGGCCTTCGTACTGATATACGCCCCCTGTTTCGCCGCCGTGGTCACCATCGCCAGGGAGATGAATTCATACCGGTGGGCCGCCTTCGCCGCTGCATATCTTTTCGCCCTGGCCTTCATCGTCTCCGGCCTGATAGTAGGGGTTGGCGGGCTCCTTGGGTTTTCGTGAGGTGGTATGGTGATGGATGCGGATTATAGCAAAGAGACCGGCAGGATCCTCGGTATAGGCGCCTCGATTCTGGGGGCGGCGGCCCTCGCCGTAGGCCTCCTGGAGATCTTTGGCGGATGGGGAGGTGCGATCCCTGAAGATCAGTTCGGTGGCCTCGTCCTGATGGTGACGGCGGCAGCCTATCTCCTGGGGGTGAAGGGCGCGGTTTCTGGGAGGTACGAGGGGCTCTCTTTCATCGTGGGGGGGCTATTTCTCACCGCCGTCTTCGGGGTCCTGTATCTTTTGACGGCCGGGGCGGAGGCTCTCATGTACCTCCTGGGAGAGGCGGAGGCCTTCCCCGGGATCTTTGACCTGCGCCCCGAGTTCTGGATCTTCCTCCTCTCCCTGCCCCTGGCCCGGAGGGTGAGGCGGCTGTTGGCGGGGATGGCCTGGTGATCCATGGTGAGGGGAGGAAGGGGTGTGGTGTTGTGGGGGTGCATCCGTTAGGTTATGACCATCAAGCCTAAATACGTTAGGTGCACCGATACCTCAGCCCTTCGGATAGCCTGATCCAAACCCCAACCTGAGGACGGGGCCGAAGGGCGGCGGGATATCATGACGAACAGACTATCCAGGAAGGCGGAGGACTACCTCGAGGCGATCTACGGCATATCCCAGGAGAAGGGATACGCCAGGATCAGGGACATATCCAGCGAGCTATCGATCCGCCCCCCCAGCGTCGTCGAGATGGTCAAGAAGCTCGACGGGATGGGTTATGTCGTCCACAAGAAGCAGGAGGGGGTCTATCTCACTCCCATGGGGGAGGAGGTGGGCAGGGTGATAAAGGACCGGCACGAGACGATAAAGGCGTTCCTCGTCCTCATCGGCGTTCCCGGGCCGGTCGCCGACAAGGACGCCTGCGTCATGGAGCATAAGCTCGACCCCAAGACGGTAGAGCAGATCAAAAATCTCGTCAAGTTCGTCGAGGAGGGGCCGGACCGCCCCGTCTGGTTGGACCACTTCGACGCCTTCTGCAGGACCGGAGAGCACGTCTGCGAATCTGAGAAACCCCTGCCCCGCAGGAGGGCGGCGGAGACGTCCGTCGAATGAGGTCCTCCCGCATACGCCTTTCTCGCCCGGATTTGCCGCCGGATCTTGCGCCCTTCTAAAGGATGGGCCGAGGGCCATCGAAGGATCGCCGACACGTTTATCATTCATTCCTCGAAACCTCTCCATTGGAGGGCGAAGGCGAATTGACGGCACCGCAGGCGATGGTAGTGAACCAGCAGTGAGTTGATGTTATTTATACTATTACGTTCTATCTCATTGTGGGTGTAGCAAGATGGGTCGAAGAGGTCCAAAACCTGGATTCAATGATGTTGCATGTTCTAACGAGGATTGTGACTTGTACGGAATTGCAGGCAAAGGAAATGTATTAGGTAACGGCACATACAACACGAAGAGTGGCAGGGTGCAAAAGTATATCTGTCGCACATGTGGCAGAGTTTTTTGTAGCAGAACCAACACCGCGTTCTACGATCTAAGGACAGAGGAAGAAAAGATACTGCTAGCACTTAAGCTGGTCTTGAAAGGAATGAGCCTCC